>CANROL010000066.1 GCA_947632255.1 uncultured Bacilli bacterium | reverse complement strand
AAACTAAAAACACATAGCTATTCTCAAACTAAAAACCCGTCAATTTAAAAAAGGGTTTTTACTTTGAGAATTAAGATTCCTTAAAAATTATCTTAAAATTACTTGCAATATCTTCTTGAGTATTGTATATTATATTCATTAAATGACCACACTGCTTTCTATTGTCAAATTAAATATAGCAGAAAATGGTCATTTAATCAAGTTTTGAGACACAAAAGATAATTATATAGGTAGTTATCTTTTTTCATTGCTTTTAAAAACTGTCCACGTATAAGTACTATAGGTTAAATTAAGATATAGTATATTTTGGAAGTAGAAGATATATAAGCGAGTGTGTTCCAAAATGACTCTTCAATATTTGTATAAGTTTTTTAAGTTGATGAGTTTTAAATATAAAATATTATAATAAAAAAATACTTAAGATAGAATTAAGTATTTTTTATAATGATTTAATATCATTTTCTTCTAATAAAGTTTTAAAGTCTTTATTATTATAGACACCATCACCTATTAAAGTATTATCTTTAAAATATAGAATAATTGGTATTTTAGGTATTTTATTAGAACTAATATTTAATTTATTTGCTATTTCTTCTAAATAATTTGCATTATCTTTTTTAATATCAGTTACATTTATAAAATAGAATTTGTCTTGTAAATTATATTCTTCTATTAATGGTTTTAATTTCTTTTCTAAATTATAAACTTTTTTATCTTCAGTATAACTAATATATACAAAATAATAATCAGGTGTTTCAGATAATACATTATCTATTTCATTGATATTATTCATTTCTTGACTAATAGTTTTAGATGTTATTAAATAACTATTAATATATTTTGCTTGTTCATTTACTTGATGCCATTTAAAAATATAAAATATTAAAAATATTATAAATAGAATTGCTAAAACTATTATTAAATATTGTTTATAATTAGTTTTGTTTTTGATTGTTTTATGAGCCATATAATCAACCCTTTCATTAGTATTTTATCATACTATATATTTATTTGCAATTAGAAAATTTATTCTCTTTTATCTTCTAATTTAACTAAAACTTCTCGTGGTTTAGAACCATTTGGAGGGCCAACAATACCACGTTCTTCAAGTAAATCAACAACACGGGCTGCTCGATTATAACCTAATCTAAAACGACGTTGTAAAAGGGAAGTACTAACTTTACCTGTTTCAATGGCAAAAGCTACAATTTCATCATACATTGGATCATCATATTCTTCTTTTTCCCCGACAGAACCATGGATACCAGTTCCTGTTGCGTTTAAGTTTTCCATTTCACTGACATATTGAGCACTTTGTTGTTTACAAACATAATCAATAATTCGCTTAATTTCGTTATCATCAATATAACAACCTTGAATACGGGTTGGAACATTTTCACCCATAGGTAAGAATAACATATCACCTTTACCAAGTAATTTTTCCGCGCCACTGGCATCTAAAATAGTTCTGGAGTCAATGTTTGATGCAACAGCGAAGGCTATACGTGATGGAATATTGGCTTTTACGACACCTGTAATAACATCGGTTGATGGTCTTTGAGTAGCCACGATTAAATGAATACCCGCTGCCCGAGCCATTTGGGTAATACGCATAATGGAGTCTTCAACTTCTTTAGAAGCAACAAGCATTTAATCCGCAAGTTCATCAATTATAGCAACAATATAATACATATGAGGTTCTTTTTCATCTCGGTTTTTATTTTCTTTATCAATAAGTTCATTATAACCAGCAATATTTTTAACATTTTTATCACTAAATAAATCATATCTTCGTTCCATCTCAGCAACTAATTTTTGAAGAGCAATACTAGCTTTTTTAGGATCAGATACAACCGGACATAATAGATGGGGAATACCATTGTAATTAGATAATTCAACTTTTTTAGGATCTACAAGCATTAATTTTACTTCATCAGGTTTATAACGCATTAATATTGAACAAATAATGGTATTAGTACAAACTGATTTACCTGAACCAGTAGAACCAGCGATTAATAAATGGGGCATTTTAGATAAATCGGCAAGTTGAGGTTTACCCATGATATCTTTACCTAAAGCCACGATTATTTTGCCTGAGGCATCACCATTTTCATAAGCTAGAACTTCTTTAAATTTAACCATGCTTATACTTGGGTTAGGAATTTCAATACCAATCGTACTTTTACCAGGAATTGGAGCTTGAATACGAACATCTTTCGCGGCTAAAGCTAGAGCAATTTCTTTATTAATACCACTTATCCGACTAACTTTAGTACCACTTGGAACTTTAACTTCAAACTGCGTTACCGCAGGACCAATATGTATTTCTACTACTTGACCATTTATTTGGAAATCTTTTAAAACTCTCTCTAAGTTTTCTTTATTATTACGAATATAATTATTGGAATTAACTTTTTTATTTTCTTTAGCGTCATCTAATAATGATAAAGGGGGTAGGGTATAACTAGAATTTACTTCATAAGTTTTCTTAGGTGGTTCTAAGTTTTCAGCAGGTGTTTCTTCTTTAAAGTTTTTAAGTTCTTCCATGCTAGTAATAACAATTTTATCATCACGAGGTGGTTCTTTATATTCACTTTCTTCTTCATAATCATACATTTTAACTTCATGATTAGGTTTTTCAGTTTCTTCTTCATCATTTGCTTTCATTTTAGCAAAAGTTTCTTTTAATTTTTTGAAGATATCGGCAAAAGTTATATTAAATAGAAGAATAATACCAAAGATGGTTAAGATTACTGCAACTATTTTAGTACCAACTAAGCCAAATAAACTACTTAATAATCCGGCGAATGTCGCCCCAATGATACCTCCACCTATTTCAATAGAAGTATCCCCACTGGTAAATAAGGCGGTATTATTACCTATGGTTGCTATCCGATCCATATATTGATCAATGGTAGTTTTATATATATCACCAATATTTTTACATTTTTCAATAAAACCAAAATGAGAGGCTACTAAAATAACTAATAAAATAACATAAAAACCAATTAATTTTTGCGTAAAGAATTTAGGCAATTTTCTTTTAAGTAACATAAATGAACCAAGAACTATTAAGGATATAAGCAAAAATATCCAAGCCCATCCGCCTACAAGAAACATTGCAAATTTTTTAATAAATGAACCAACAGGCCCAAAGCCAAAACCAATAAGACCAATTAAAATAAGAATTAATCCTGTTAATTCTACACTATATAAAAAACTTTCTTTTTCACTTGAACTTGATTTCTTTTTCTTTGCCATTATTATCACCATTATAATTGTATCAAAAAAAATTAATTATTGCAAAACAATTAGACAATTTTAGACATATTTATTTAAATTAATTTTTTGACTAATATTTCTGGTAATGTTATAATATAAAACTTGAAAAGAGGGATATTATGCTAGATATTATAACTAAGTTTACTTTAAAATATATTAATAATCATCAAAAAGTAGATATGGATTATATTATAAGAGTTACGAATATAATAATAAGTTATTTACAATTAAATGGTTATGTTAAATTAGATTTAGATAATATGGCAACAGGTTATAAAAATATCGCAGAATATGATTGTTTAGCTAAAACTATGTGTTTTAATATTCCTAAAGTAAGTAAACATGTTAATTATATTTTAAATAATTTTTATTTTACTAATAAAGAAAAAGAAGTATTGCCTTTTATAATTTATTTAGTTACTATATTTCATGAATTAGATCATGCTTTAAGATATAAAGATATTACTTTAAATAAAAGTGATAGTATAACTACTATTTTAACTTATAGTGATTGTTATCATAGTTATTTACTTAAAAATAATGGTTATGATACCGAAGATAATTTAGCCTTAAAGTATAAAAATAAATTAGATAATTATTTAAAATTTCGAAATAGAATTGATAATAAATATTATGAATTAAATCCTATAGAAAATATTGCTGAAGTAAAAGCTTATCAATATACAATTAATATTTTAAATAATATGCCTTATAAGTTAGATAATATTATATGTTTTATATATTATAATTTATATTATACAATGGCATATAAATATTTAGAATATGATATTCCTTTAAAATATTATTTTGATGTTAGTACATATAAATTAGATTGGGTTTACTTAGAAGGAATTGAAGTTAAAAATAAATATCAATTAATTAGTGATAGAATAAAATATTTAAATGGGGAAGAGGCAATGACTTTGGGTTGCCAAGTTAATAAAGATGATATTCAAAATATTAATAATAAGTTAATTATGTTAGAAAGAAGATTAAAATAATAAATAATTGTTAAAAAAAGAGGAATTTTATGATATGATTTAAATGGAGGTATTAAATAAATATGGGACTATTTCAAAAATTTAAAGAAGTATTTAATAAAAAAGAAAATAAAGAAGAAAAACAAGAAGAAATTAAAGCTTATGAAAAAGGATTAGAGAAAACAAGAAAGGAATTTGTTAGTGAATTATCAATATTAGGTCATAAATATACTAAAGTTACTGATGAGTATTTTGATGAATTAGAAAATATTTTAATCATGGCAGATATAGGTGTTAATACTGTAGTAAAGTTTATTGATCGTTTAAGAGAGAGAGTAAAAAAAGAAAATATTACTGACACTAATTATTTACAAGAAGTAATTGTTGATGAATTATTTGTTATATATGTTTCAGGGGAATCTTTAAGTGATAAAATTAATTTAAATCCTGATGGACCAACCGTTATTTTAATGGTGGGGGTAAATGGAGTTGGTAAGACTACTACAATAGGGAAACTTGCTTATAAATATAAAAATGAAGGTAAAAAAGTTATGCTTATTGCTGGTGACACATTTCGTGCGGGAGCGGTTGCTCAATTAGAAGAATGGGCTAAAAAGACTGATACTTTATTTTTTGGGAAAGAAAATATTGATCCTGCGGGGGTTATTTATGATGGCTTAGTTAAAGCTAAAGAAGAAAAAATAGATATAGTTTTAGTAGATACCGCAGGAAGACTCCAAAATAAAGTTAATTTAATGAAAGAATTAGAAAAAATTAATAAAGTTATTGGTAATTTAATACCTAATGCTCCTCAAGAAACATTGTTAGTAATAGATGCTGCGACTGGGCAAAATGGGATTTTACAGGCGGAAGCTTTTAAGGAAATAACTAATATTACAGGTATTGTTTTAACTAAACTAGATGGAACCGCGAAAGGTGGTATAGTTTTAGCTATTAAAGAAAGTGTTAATATTCCAGTTAAGTTTATAGGTTTAGGGGAAAAAATGACTGATTTAAAAACATTTGATATAGAATCTTATATATATGGTTTATTTAAGGATATGATTGAAGATGGAAAATAGAGAATACTTAAATAGTTTATTTGATATATATAAAGAATTATTAACTAAAAAAGAACAAGAAACTTTTATAAGCTATTATATGGATGATTTATCTTTAAGTGAAATTGCCGAGAATAATAATATATCAAAAGCTAGTGTTAGTAAAACTTTAAAACAAGCAGAGAATAAATTAAAACATTATGAAGATGTATTATCTTTAAAAAAAATACTTAAAAGATTAGAAGAATTAGAAAGTAAGAGATAAAATGGATTTAAATTTTGATTTAAATGAGATGACTTTTAATTATCGAGTTGCTTCTTTAATAAGAAAAGATGATATGATATTATTGGAATATAATTCTAAATATAATTATTATTCTTTTATTGGAGGAAGAGTAAAAATTGGGGAAGATTCTAAAATAGCTATTAAAAGAGAATTTAAGGAAGAAGCTGGTTATGATATTAATCCTACTAAATTATGGGGGATTGTAGAAAACTTTTTTGTTTCAAGATATAAAAATAGTCATTATCATGAATTATTATTTATATATAATTGTGAATTTAAGAATAAAGAAATAATAGAAGAAATAAAGAATTTAGAAGATAAACAAAATATTTTTAAATGGGTTAAGATTAAAGATATTAATGAAGATAATTTTAAACCTCAAGTATTAGTTAAATTTTTAAATAGTGAAGAGTTTATCCATATTATTAATAAAGATTAGAAGTGTTGTATAAAATACTTCTTTTTTGCACATAAAAAACATAGATATATAAAGGAGGATATCATGTTTAATAACTTTGGATATGTTGGAAGTAAAATATTAAAAGATGCAGAAGAAGAAAGATATAATTTACATCATCCCTATGTGGGAAGTGAACATTTACTTTTAGCAATGCTTAAAAGTGATAATAAAATTAAAGATAAGTTAAAAGATTATAATTTAACTTATGAAAGTTTTAAACAAGAATTAATAAAAATTGTGGGTATTCCTAAAAAAAATATTGAAGTTAATTTATATACACCCCTTTTAAAAAGAATATTAGCTAGTGCTCTTAGTGACGCTAAAGAAAACAATAAGGGAGTTGTAACAACTAATCATTTACTTTTAGCGATGTTAGATGAAGGAGAAGGTATTGCAATTAGAATAATGATTGGTTTAGGAATTAATTTAGATGATTTATATGATGAATTAAAAGTAAAACCTAATGAAGTAGTAAATACTAAATTAGAATTATTTAATGTGGGAACAATTTTAAATGATAAAGTAGATAGTTTTGATAATGTTATTGGACGAAGTCAAGAAATTAATAATTTAATAGAAGTTTTAATGCGAAAGAAAAAAAGTAATCCTCTTTTTATTGGTCCCGCGG
>CANROL010000065.1 GCA_947632255.1 uncultured Bacilli bacterium | reverse complement strand
TATTACACCTTCTTTCCCTTTAATATCCAGAAGCTGTAATTTTTAACTCTAATTTATAATTAGAATCAATATTTGTACCAACTTCTGTATCATTACTTCCTTCAAACCACTTCCAGTCTAATGCATATACATCATAAGTATTGGCAGCAAGGCCAATATTTTCTTGCTTTAATTCATCATAAGTTAGCCATTCATCATCGCTTCCTGCTACATATACACCATTTAGTTTTAAACGATATTTCATATTGATATTATATTTATTTTCTTCAAGTAAATCTAAATCATATTTAATATTAAATTCGTTATTATTTCTTATTACAAATTGATAAGAATTTGAACTTGATGGAGCAATTTTATTATTTACAACATAATAAGCAGTATTGGTAAAAATATGAAGTTTAGTATTTTGTGAATATTCTATTTGTTCATCAAATACTTCTACACTATCTTCACTAGGACTACCACTAGAGCCTTTATTTGGATTTCCACCATTATTACAATTACACTCATTATCACAATCTTTTTTAAATATAATATCAAATATATCTACATTACCAGTTGGTATAAGTGGTTTATGTTCAATATATCCTAAACTCATATTAAGTAAAAATAATAAAATAATAACAAGTAAAGCTGTAATAATATAAGCAATAAAATTACGCTCATGTTTTTGTTCTTGTTTTAATTGATCTTCAGTCGAAATTCTAATCACCACTTTCTTCTAATATTTAAAGCCCCCAGTAAAGATTATAAATATTTATAAACTTTACTGGAAGTTTTAAAGCTTCCGTTTTTTATTAATCAATATGTTGTTGAGCTGTAAATTTAATTGGAATTGATAATGTTCCACCTTTTTCTCCGATTTTTGTATGATCAACATTATGTAAATCATTATTAGCCCATTTAACTTCTAATTTAACCTTTACAATTGCATCTGCGCCAAAGCCTTGAGCTCCATCATCAGGTAAAGATATAACCATTGGAGCACTAACACCATCACCGCTTACTTCAAGAGTACCTCCATCAACTGAAGCAGTAACTGTTATATCATGGTCATTAATATCTTGAATATCTATAGCTGATAATGCGTTTTTAACGACTTCAGTTACATCGTCTGCTTTAATTTCAACAGCAACTTCAGTTCCTTGTAATTTAATTTCTACTTCAGTACTAGCAGTTACGCCTGGAGCAATTTTACCTGTTACAACATTTGCATTTTCAGTAAATTTAAGTTCAGTTGTAAAGCTACTAGCATTTCCACCTTTATTAAGAGCTACAGCCCATTTAGCAATTTCTGCTTCAGCAGTACCATTAAAAGATGTAGCGTATCTTGCATATGTTCCTCCTACAAAGTATAAAGAAACTGTAAGTAACATAGCAACAACCATAACAGCTATAATATTTTTTTTCTTCATTCTTTCACCTCCTCTACTTAACACATTATTTAAATTTATATATAAAAGGAATTGCCTTTTATACCAAATTAATTTACAAATAAGGCTATTTTTCTTCCTTATTTTCATTCTGACGTTGTAATTCTCGTTGCCTTTTAAACTCTTCAAATTCTAATCGATCTTTTTCTTCTTCTTTTCTATACTTTCTATCATCTTTTCTGCTAACTATGTATAACCATAATAAGCCAATTACTAAAATTATTAATAATACAATAAATAAACCTATTGGTTTTTGCATAAACATTAAGAAATTACCTGCTCCTGCAATTCTACCAACATACAAGCCTTCAACATCTTCCATAGTTACTAAATTATTATCATTTGCATTATTAGCGTCACCTTTAGTTTGAAAGAATTGCTTACCATCTTCAAATACAATATCAACAATTCTATGTGTAGTAACTGTGTCTTCTTCATTTCTAAATGCTATAATATCATTTTTCTTTAAGGTAGTCATATCTACCATTTTTACAAATACTAAATCACCGGTATGTATTGATGTTTCCATAGAACCTGATAACACTATCATAGGTTTATATCCAAATACATCTGGTACTTTTGCTGGATCACTATTGGCTTTATACATTATAATGCCTGCGATAAGCAAAATGATAAATGCTAAGGAAAAGAATAAAATTTTAAATATTTTGCCAACAATTCCCTTTTTATTAGTTTTATTCTTATTCATAACTACCTCCTAAGCAAGTGGAATAAAGTTTTTTACTTTATTAATTTTTTTAATAAATTAATAAAAAGCTTAAAAGTTTATATTTTTGACAATTAAATTGACGACGATAAATTAATAAAAGACAATTTATTTATTTGCAATAATTTTTCATCTTCTTTTATATGAACATATAAATCTAAAGTAGTTTTAATACTGGAATGGCCTAATATTTCACTTAAAGTTTTAATATCAATACCACATAATAAAGAACGAGTAGCAAAGGTATGTCTTAAAGCATGAAAATTATATTTTTTAATACTATTAAGTTTAAGAAAATTTTGATAAAATAAATAATATTTTTTAGGAATTATAAAATCTTTAGTACTAGTTAATAAATAAGTATCATTACTTTTTTTAAATTTAATTAAATAAGATAATATATTATTATTAATAGGAATATCTCTAATAGAACTAATAGTTTTAGGAATATCAACAATAATTTTAGTTTTTAATGAACTATTTTGATCTTTATTTTTAACTCGAATAAGAGTTTTAGATATATGAATTATTTTATTTTCAAAATCAATATCTTGCCATTTTAAAGCACATAATTCCCCAAGACGAATACCTGTAAATAAATCTAATAAGATAGCAAATACTTTAATATCATTGGTATTAGTTGCAAGCATTTCTATTTTAGCAATTTCTTTATTATTTAAAGTAATAATTTTATTTTTAATTACTTTAGGTAATTCAAAATTTAAATAAATATTTTTAGATTTTAAAAATTGTTTTAAAACTAATATAATATCTTTAATTCTTTTATTACTTAATGTTTGTTCTTGTAAAGATTTAATAAATTTTAATATTAAAGTTTCATTTATTTTATTTAAAGTTATATTTTTAAAATAAGGTATTATTTTAGAATAAATAATAGAGTAATAATTAGTATAACTAGATTCTTTAAGAGATATTTTAGTATCTAACCAATTTATTATTGATTCATTTAATAATTCATTTTTTGATAAAATTATTCTTTTATTTTCTTCATTAAATACTTTTAATTTTTCTTCTCTTTTTCTTTTTACAGCAAAGTAACTTTTCGCATAAACTGAACCATATTTTAATATTCGCCCATATTCATCTCTTTCTTTTACATATCTTGCTTCATATCTTCCGTCTTTTCTTTTAGTTATATTTTCACCTTTTTTAGGCATGTTTAACCTCCTTTCAATTTTATTTTAAGACACTTTTTTTGACAATTATAATTCTATTAAATTATAAAAAAATAACATATTTTTAAATTTTTTTATAAAAAATAGTGTAAAAATGTCTTAAAAAGTGCTATAATTGTAATTGAATAGTATAAAAAGATAGGTAATAAAGTAAAAAACTTTATTCTCTAGTACTTTTAAATTTACAAAAAAAAATTGTTCACTCATTATGAACAATTTTTAATTATGATATTTTTGAATTATAGCTTCAGCAATTTTTATACCATCTAACGCAGCACTCATAATTCCCCCGGCATAACCAGCCCCTTCACCACATGGATAAATTCCTTTTATTTTAGCTTCATATTCTTCATTTCTTAAAATTCTAACTGGGGAAGAAGTCCTAGCTTCAACTCCTGCGATTAAAGTATCACCATCATCAAAGCCTTTAATCTTATGCCCAAAATTATTCATAGCCTCCATAATACTTTCATTAATATATTCGGGAAATAATTCTCTTAAGTTAGCTAATGTATAGCCACCTTTAGTAATTGGTTTAATATTACCTAATTTTATTGATACTTTATTTGCCACATAATCTTGATATGTTTGTAAAGGAATATACCCATTTCCTAATTTATAAGCTTTTTCTTCTAACTTTCTTTGAAATTCTAAACCACTAAAAACATCAGTTCCAAAATCTTTTTCACCTACAGTTACAACAATTGCACTATTTGACACACCACTGTCGCGCTGATAATTACTCATTCCATTTATGGCCACTCTTCCTTCTTCACTTGATGCATTAACAACAAACCCTCCAGGACACATACAAAAACTATATACCCCTCTTTTATCTTTAGTAGTATAAGTTAGTTTATAACTTGCAGCATCCATAATACTCGCATAATCCCCATATTGACTTTTATTTATCATATCTTCATCATGCATAATTCTTAAACCAACCGCGAAAGGTTTAGGCATCATTTCTAAATAATTATTTAACATTTTAAAAGTATCTCTAGCACTATGACCAATCGCTAAAATTAAATTATGACACTTTATTTCTTCATTATTATTAACTATAATTGCCTCTAACTTATTATCTTTAATAACTAAATCTGTAAGGGTTGTATTATATCTAAAAACACCACCTAAACTTATAATATATTCTCGCATATTTTTAATAACATCTCTTAATATATCTGTTCCAATATGGGGATTTTGTAAATATAATATTTCTTTAGGGGCTCCAAATTTTACAAATACTTCTAATATCATCTTTAATCTATTATAACTATCTTTTACTCTTGTATTTAATTTACCATCCGAAAAAGTACCTGCTCCCCCTTCCCCAAACTGCACATTACTATTAGGATTTAAAATATTCTTATCCCAAAATAAATTAACATCTTCTATTCTTTCTTCTACTTTTTTACCTCTTTCAATTATTAAAGGTTTATAACCCATCAAAGCTAATAAATATGCACTAAATAAACCAGCTGGCCCAGCTCCCACAATAACTATATTGCCATCTATTTTCTCTTTTCCCATAATAGGCATAACATATTCATCATTATTAGCTATAAATATATCTTTATTATTTAAAATACTAACTATTTCTAACTCATTATCTACTAAAACATTAACTTCATATATATAAAATATTTCTTTTAATCTTGCATCAATAGATTTTTTCTTAATAATTATATCCTTTATTTCTTTTACATTTAATATCTTTTTAACTTTATTAATTAGATATTCTTCATTATCTAATTTAACAGGTATTTTAATTTGTCTTATTCTAATCATTTATAGAATCCCCTACTAATAAAGCACTCATCCACGCAAAACCTAAATTATAACCCCCACATATTCCATCAACATCAAGTATTTCCCCTGTAAAATATAAATTATCTACTTTCTTACTTTCTAAAGTTTTACTATTTACTTCATTTAAGAAAATACCCCCTCTTACTACTTGGGCATCTCTAAAATCTTTAGTTTCTAATACTCTAAAAAGAAAATTCATTAAATAATCTATTACTTTATCTTGTTTAACATCATTCCATTTTATATCATCTTTAATATTATTTAAATCTAAAATAACTCTAACTAATTTATAATTTAAAAAACCTTCTAATATATCTTTTAAAGTATAATCTAATTTATTACTTAAATTAGTTAAATATTTTTTAAATTCATCTTTACTATTATTAAACCATGGTACTAAGTTAATATTAATTAAAACTTCTTTATTATTATTTAAATAATCATTAATTAACCCACTTAAATTAAATAAACATATTCCACTTAAACCATAATCAGTAAATTGAACTTCACCCATCTCTTCTTTTATTATATTATTATCTACAATTAAAGATAATTTAGCTTTAGCCCTAACTCCATTCCATTTATTATAATAACTATCTTTTCCTTTTACTTGTACTAAAGATGGATATAAATTAGTTATATTATGTCCTAATTCTTGACTAATTTGATATCCTAAATATTCATCATTTATAGAAGCAATAGAACCTGTTGCTATAACTACTTTTAAAGCTTCATATTTATTTTTATCAGTTAAAATAACAAACTTATTATTATCTTTTTTTATTTTTAAAACTTCTTCATTATATATTATTCTAATCCCTAATTTTTCTATTTTCCTCATTAAAGCTTCAACAATCGTTATTGCTTGATTAGAAACAGGATAATAATAACCATTTATTTCTTGATATACTATTCCTAAATCATCAAAAAATTTTAAAACTTCATCTTTTTTTAAATCATATATTTCTTTAAATATTTCTATATTTTGAGAATGATATTTATTTAGATCTTGTTCTTTATTCCAAAAATTACAACGACCATTCCCTGTTACTAAAAGTTTTTTCCCTAATTTATTATTTTTTTCAATTATTGTTACTTTAGCACCATTTAAGGAAGCCCTAATCGCTGTTGCCATCCCTGATGCTCCCCCTCCAATTATTACAACATCCATCATGGTCTTAAACCTAAACCACCTTGAAGGGTTAAACACTCACCTGTTAAATAGGATGCTGCATCACTTGCTAAAAATAAACAAACAGCACCAATATCGGCTTCTGCATCCCCAAAACGAATCATTGGTATTTCCCCAATAGTTTTATTATATAAAGCTTCATTTTCCGTTTTCCATTTAGCTAATTCTTCACTCATTACTAAAGGACATATTACATTTACATTAATGTTATCTGGCCCCCATTCTACTGCCGCCACCCGACTTAAACCTCGTATTCCTTCTTTCGCGGCCGCATAACTAGATTGCCCAATTCGTCCAAATAAACCCGCCGCACTGGCAAAATTAACGACGGAACCTTTAGTTTCTTTTAAATAAGGATAACACTATCTCATATAATGAAAAGT
>CANROL010000064.1 GCA_947632255.1 uncultured Bacilli bacterium | reverse complement strand
AACTAAAGGGGTGGTTAATATATGAAGTTTGTAACATTAAAATCTTTTGATAAAAAGAAACTATTAATACCAACTTTAATAATAACTAGTTTAATATTAGTAATAACTATATTTGTAAGTCATGCTGAATTTACATCAACTGATCATGTAACAATCGTAGATGGAATAATTAATTATACACCATATGATTTTAAAATGATGGCAATGTATGAGCAAAAAGATGAATGTACAGATACAAATGATGATACATGTTATAAAGAAGTCGAAGCTATGCCAAGTAAAGGATATACTATAAATGAAACAAAAAGTTATTGTTTTATAAATAACGAAAATGAAAAAATATACGGAAAAGTATATACCAATAGTGATGGAGAACATATAATAAAAGATTTAGAGAAAAATACTAAATGTGTAATATATTTTGATATTTTATCTAAAAAAACATTTAACCAATTACTTGCTTTGAATTCTGAATTAAAGACAAATGGAAATACGACACATTTTAATGGAACCAGTTGTATAGATGAGACATGTACATACCAAGAAAACGGGATATATGAAGCAGAAGATGAAAATGGCACGACAAGTTATTATTTTCGAGGGACTGTAGAAAATAATTATGTAAAGTTTGGCAAAGATAAAAGCAATGCGGATATTTGGTGACGTATCATACGGATAAATGGAGATGGTTCAATTAGAATGATATATGCAGGAACATCAACAAATGAAAGTGCACCAGAACAAATTGGACTTAACACGGCAATTAATAATGGTGAATATTATATTTTTAATAATTCATGGGATAAAGCAGAATATGTTGGATATCAATATACGTTAGGACAGAGAAATGGACTTAGTGAAGATAGCAATGCCAAAACTATAATAGATAATTGGTTTAGTGAAAATTTAATGGAAGAATATGAAGCAGGATACGTAGCTAAAAATGCAGGATTTTGTGGTGATAGAAGTATAACAACAGGAACAGGTATAGGTGATGAATATACTGTATATGGACCATATACAAGAACAATAGAAACTTATGGGCCAACCTTCCTATGTGAAGATAAAGAACATGATTTATATACAGTAAAAGAAGCAAGTGAAGGAACCCATAGTTTAACATATCCAATAGGCTTATCTACTATAGATGAACAAGTATATGCAGGTAATTATTGGGGTGGCTCTAATACAAAATATTATTTATATAATGGTTATTGGTATTGGACCATGTCGCCCTATGGCTTTGGGGGCGATACGTACGTCTTCCGCGTCGGCGAAGGCTATTTGTTCAACATTCACGTCGGAGCCATGATTGGTCTTCGACCTGTCATAAATCTAGTCGCTGGTTCCTTAACTAAAGGTGATGGAACTGCTTCTAATCCATTTCGAGTAAGCTAATAATTAGGCAATAGTGTATATTGTCTTTTTATTTGGTATAAAAAATTAAAAATTTTAATAATTGTAACTTACTTGTAACTTTGCTATTATATAATTATAGTGAAATGAGGGATAATATGGAAATATTACGTGTGGAAAATTTAACTAAAATATATGGCAAAGGAACAACTAAAGTTGTCGCACTGGACAATGTGTCTTTTAGTGTCGAAAAAGGTGAATTTGTAGCTATCGTGGGTGCCAGTGGTTCAGGAAAGTCTACTCTTTTACATTTAATCGGGGGAGTTGACCGTCCAACATCAGGGAAAGTTTATATTGATGGTGTTGATATCTTTAATTTAGATGATGATAAGTTAGCCATATTTAGACGTCGCCAAATAGGTTTAATTTATCAATTTTATAATTTAATACCTATTTTAAATGTTGAAGAAAATATAACTCTACCTCTAGCTTTAGATAATCGTTCTATTAATCAAGAAAAATTAGACAGTTTATTAAAAACATTAGGTTTAGAAAATAGAAAAAATCATTTGCCTAATGAATTAAGTGGAGGTCAACAACAAAGAACAAGTATAGGCCGAGCTTTAATTACTAATCCTACTTTAATTTTAGCCGATGAACCAACTGGAAACTTGGATTCTAAATCTAGTGATGAAATTGTAGCTTTACTAAAGAAATCTAATCAAGATTTTAAACAAACAATTATTATGATTACCCATAATTTAGAGATAGCTAAAATGGCTGACCGGATTATAAAAATAGATGATGGCAAAATTACTACTATGGGGGATTAAAAATGAATTTGCTTAATAAACTAACCATCAAAAATTTAAAATTAAATAAAAAAAGAACTATAGTTACAATAATTGGTATTATATTATCAGTGGCTTTATTAACCGCGGTCTCATCAATATATGCCAGTGGTATTGCTTCTTTAATTAAATTTGAAACTGATCAAAAAGGGGATTATCATGTAGCTTTTTATGATGTACCTACTTCTAATTTATATGAATTTCAAAATATGATGGAAGTTAATACTTTAAATATTACTCAAAATATTGGCTATGCTAAAATTGCTTCTAAAAATGAATATAAACCTTATGCTTATATTAAAGCTTTTTCAAAAAACGCCCTAAATAATTTAGCAATTAGACTTGTAGAAGGCCGTTTGCCAGAAAAAGAAAATGAAATTTTAATACCAACTCATTTAAAAACTAATGGTCGCCTAGAATATAAAGTTGGGGATACCATAACTTTAGAAGTTGGTAAGAGAATATCTTTAGATGGCACAGTTTTACATCAAAATAATCCTTTACAAAAAGAAGATGAATTACTTGAACAAATAATTGATACTCATACTAAAGTCTATACTATTGTGGGAATTATTGAACGCCCTGCTAGTAGCATTGAAAGTTATTCAGCCCCTGGTTTTACTTTTATTACATATTTAGATGATAATAACTTAAAAGATAATATTGATATTTTTGTTAAATTTAATAAAGCTGGGGTTAAAAAGATTTATCCTATTACTGCTAATATTTTAGGTGTAAATCCTGATTTATTTGCTAAATATTATGAAGGAACTACTACGCGTGAAGAAATATTAAAATACATTAATGAAGAAATGCCTAAAGAAAAATATCAAATAGGTATTAATAATTATTTAGTAGCTTTAGAAACTAATCCTATTGGTGAATCTGGTATAGATGGTTTAAGTATTGTGGTTGTAATTGTTATAATTATCATTATTATTACTTCGGTATTTTGTATAAAAAATAGTTTTGATATCTCTATTACGGAAAAAATCAAACAATATGGAATGCTTAGGAGTATTGGTGCTACTAAAAAACAAATAAAACACAATGTCTTTTATGAAGCAACTATTCTAGGTTTAATTGGTATTCCTTTAGGTATCTTAAGTGGTTTTCTAGCTAGTTATATTCTAATTATTGTTTCTAATTATTTTTTAAATAGTTCTTTATATGGTAGTCTAAAATTAATCTTTAAATTTTCTTATTTAGTAGCTTTTATTTCTTTAATACTAGGTATTATTACGATTTATTTTTCTGCCTTTCGAAGTGCTAGAAAAGCATCATTAGTATCACCGATAAGTTCAATTAGAAATAGTGCTAATATTAAATTAAATTCTAAAAAAATAAAAACCCCTAAATTAATTAATAAATTATTTGGTATTGGGGGAGTTATATCTTTAAAAAATTTAAAAAGAAATAAGAAAAAATATCGTCCTACTGTTATATCTATAATTGTATCAGTCTTTGTTTTTATTGCTTTATCTAGTTTTATGTCTATGTTTTATGATTCAGTAGAAAATGAAATCAAAGTATCAGAATATAATTTATCTCTTACTAGTATGGATCAAGTAAACTTTAATAAAATGCGTGAAACTACTAATTTTGATTATATTGATGATTTTGCTATAATTACTGAAGATAATGCTTTAATTAGAAATGTTAAATATAATCCCCAATATATAGAATTTTGGAATAATCACGTTAATGAAGAAGAATATGCCAGTTTATATGTTATCGGGGATTATGCTTATCAAAAATATCTTAAAGAACATCATTTAAAATATGAAGATATGAAAGATAAAGCTATTATTTTAGATTATATTGAAAATAATAATTATGTTAATGATAAATTAGTAACAAAAACTATGCAAACTTATAATTATAAGAAAAATGATATTATTAATTTAACTTTTGGTAATGAAGAAGTAGATTTAGAAGTTGGTTTTGTAAGTGATGAAAAACCATTTGGCTTAAAAAATATTAATACAGAAATAATTTTAATAAGTGATGAAGAATTTTCTAAATATTTTAACTATAATAATTTAACAATTTTATATAAATCTTCTAATGCTACTAAACTTCAAGATAATATTGATGAATATTTAAAAGGATATAATTATAGTATAAATAATTTAGAAGAAAATACTAAAGCTATGAATAATTTACTTACTTTAGTAGGTATCTTCTTATATGGTTTTATTATTGTTATATCATTAATTGGTATTACTAATATCTTTAATACTATTACGACTAATATGGAACTTCGTAAACCAGAATTTGCAATGTTAAAAAGTATTGGAATGACTAAAAAAGAATTTAATCGCATGATTAGTTTAGAAAGCTTATTCATGGGCTTAAAATCATTATTAATAGGTATTCCTATTGGTTTAGTTATTTCTTATTTAATTTATTATTTCCTAGCTCGAGATAATGGTCCATTTAATCCTCCAATGCTGGCAATAATAATTGCTATAACATGTGTTTTATTATTAATAAGTTGGATTATGAAATATTCTATTAATAAAATTAATAAACAAAATACTATTGAAACCATTAGAAATGAAAATATTTAAAACAAAGGGCGAAAGCCCTTTTAAATTATGTTATAATATTTTAGAGAGGAGTTAAAAATGCAAATTTTACTTATTGAAGATAATCCTTCCATCATTAAAGGTTTAGAATATTCTTTTAATATAAATAATTATACTTTAATTGCCAAGACTAATATTCATGATGCTAAGGAATATATTAAAAATAATGCAATAGATTTAATAATTTTAGATATAACTCTTCCTGATGGCAATGGTCTTAATTTATATGAAGATACTATTAAATATTTACAAATACCGACAATTTTTTTAACTGCCAGTGATGAAGAAGATAATATTGTTAAAGCTCTAGATAATGGAGCCGAAGATTATCTTACTAAACCATTTAGTACTAAAGAATTACTTGCTAGAATTAATAAAATATTAAGACATTATCATAAAAATAATCTTATTAAAGTTCAAAATATAGTTTTTGATATGGAAAAACTTATTTTAACCAAAGATAATCAAGTAATTGAATTAACAGCCTTAGAATTAAAAATAATTAATTTATTATTTACTAATATAAATAAAGTAGTTACGCGCAATATTATTTTAGATAAAATATGGGAGTGGACTGGTAATTATGTTGATGATCATACTATTACAGTTTATTTAAATCGCATAAGAGATAAAATAGGTTCTAATATCATAACTACAATTAAAGGAATAGGATATCGAATAGATGAAAAATAAAGTTAAATTAAAACAATTTTTATTACTAATATTAATAATATCTTTAATTATAATAAGTATTTTCTTAAGTTTAAATATATATGAATATCATAAATTAAATACTAATTTTAATCATAAAATATCTAGTATAATTAATATCCTAGAAACTAATTATCCTAATATTACAGAAGAAGAAATTATAAATGTTTTAAATAATGAAAAAATAGATTCTAAAATTATTCAAAAATATAGCTTAACTTTAGATCATAATTCTATGGTTAATAAAAATATATATTCTAAATACTTGATATTAAATACTTTATTTCTTTTTCTTACTATTCTAATTTTAATAATAATTTTTCTTAAATATATTTATAGTAAAGATAAAGAAATAAAAGAAATAACTAAATATATTGAAGAATTAAATAAGAAAAATTATAATTTAAAAATTGATTCTAATAGTGAAGATGAACTATCTATTTTAAAAAATGAAATATATAAAACTACTGTTATGTTAAAAGAAACCACAGCCCTTAGTCTTCAAGATAAAATAAATTTAAAAACTTCTTTAGAAGATATATCTCATCAATTAAAAACCCCTTTAACTAGTATTTTAGTTATGTTAGATAATTTAATTGATGATCCTAATATGCCTAAAAATATCCAAAATGATTTTATTAGAGATATTAAAAGGCAAATAATAAATATTAATTTTTTAGTCCAAGCTTTACTTAAATTATCTAAATTTGATTCGAATACTATTAATTTTACGAAACAAGAAATATCTCTTAAATTTTTAATCAATGAAGCTACTAAAAATGTTTTACCATTAAGTGACTTAAAAAATATTAGTATTAATATCCATGGTGATGATACTAAAATTAAAGTTGATGCTAAATGGCAAATTGAAGCTTTAACTAATATTTTAAAAAATTGTTTAGAACATTCTTCTATAAATAGTAATATTGATATTAAATATGGTTTTTATAATGTTTATTCATATATTGAAATAAGAGATTATGGGGATGGCATAACTAAAGAAGATGCTAAACATATTTTTGAAAGATTTTATAAAGGTACTAATGCTTCAAGTGATAGTATAGGAATAGGTCTAGCTTTAGCAAAAACAATTATTGAAGAAGATAATGGTAATATTAATGTGGAAGCTATGGCTAAAGGAACTAAATTTATTATCAAATATTTTAGGGTGTAAAAAATTTTCGCAGGTAAAATAGTAGTTATTGATTTAAATAATCAACTACTATTTTTTCTATTTCACTCC
>CANROL010000063.1 GCA_947632255.1 uncultured Bacilli bacterium | reverse complement strand
ACTTCTTTTTGAACTAATAAAGTCATGGATTTTAATTTGGGTAAATTAATAATGTGTTTTATAATAGGTGTTGTTATATAATAAGGAATATTAGCCATAATATATAAGTTTTCATAATTGATATCTTTAATATCCTCTGTAATGTTGGATTTTAAAAAATCTTTATAGATTATTTTAGTTTTAGAATTAGTAAAATTATTTAATATAGGCGTTAGTCTAGTATCTATTTCATAACAAATTAAATATGAATTTTTATTTATTAGATATTTAGTTAAAGCACCTTTTCCGGGGCCTATTTCGATTATTAAATCATTTTTATTAGTAGTTATAGAATTTGCTATAAGTTGTAAAACAGATTCATTTTGTAAAAAGTTTTGACCTAAGCTTTTTTTAGGAGTTATATGCAAAATTTATTCCTTCTTTCAAAAAGATGGGTTTATTTTACCCATCCAAATCTTAAAACATCATAAGGTATAGGACTACGACCGACATATTTAGAAGCATATTCTTCACTAGGAGTTAGTAAGTCTATATCATTACCTAAAACACCACGGTCTAAGACTATAGCAATAGTTTCTTTATCACTTATTACAGGACTATTAAAACGGATAATAGTACCACATGGTAAGTTTTTACTTGATGCAACAATGCGTACTTCACCATAAGTTTTATCATTATAAGTAGTTCTACCATTACTTAAGTCTAAACTACTCATACAAGCTAAATGCCCAGTACATAAAGGACAATAAGCACCATATCCAGTTAAATCACCTGTATAACTATCAAGAGAACCCCACATATAAGTTTGAAGAGCTTGTTCATTATTTCTTTCTTCCTCTTCTTTATTAATATATAAAGCCATGGTTGATAAATTGATACTTTTATTGACGTTTTCGTTAGTGCTTGTTGCTTCCATTTTTGATGATGTATTTTTAAGACATAATATAACCATTATAATAATACCTAACTTGATGATATTTAGTAATGAAAATATTTTTTTCATATTAATTATTCACCTCAATTGGTTAATAGTATTTTATCATAGATATAGTTAAATGTCAAAAAGATGAGTGATATTTTCATTGGTAATTTTTGATAATTCTTCTAAAGTTATATTAAATAGATTAGCAACAAAGTTAGCTATATCTATTATATGTTCAGGATTATTTTGAGTTCCGCGATAAGGCTCTGGAGTTAGATATGGGGAGTCTGTTTCTAAAAGAAGCTTATTTAAAGGAAGATTTTTTATAATATCTTTTAGATTAGCATTTTTAAAAGTTATAACACCATTGATACCTAGATAAAAGCCCATTTTAAGATAGATTTGCGCGGTTTCTAGTGAACCTGAAAAAGAATGAATAACGCCTGTTACTTTATACTTTTTTAAAGTTTCAATAGTATCTAATGTGGCATCACGATTGTGAACAATTACGGGTAGATGATATTTTTCGGCAAGAGATAATTGGGTTTCAAATAACTTAATTTGAGCATCTTTATTATCTTTAGTATAATGATAATCTAAACCAATTTCCCCAATAGCAATAACTTTAGGATTAGTTAAATTAGCTTCAAGATGGTTTAAATCACTTTGAGTGTAAGTATCAACATTTTCAGGATGTATTCCAATTGCTCCATACATATTGGGATATTTATTAATTAAATCTAATACTTCTAAATTACTTTTATAATCACAACCATTATTAATAAATCTATTAACTCCTAAACTAGAGGCATTATTAATAATTAAAGATATATCTTCATAATATTCTTGATAAATATGACAATGAGTATCTGTAAACATAGTTAATCACCATAAAATATTATAAAGAAAAATAGTTATTTGGTCAATTATTAATTATGAAAAAAGCTTTTCGATATGTATATCAAAAAACTTTTGTAAAAAATCCAAATTTAGCTAAGAAATATATTGCATTTAGAACAATAGTTTGATATAATGCTCTTGGATACATTTGAAAAATATCAGGTGTTTTCCCTTTCAATTATCAAATGATAATAGAAAGGGTGGTGATAATTATGACAAAAAGAGAGAGTTCTTTATTTGTAATAATTTTCCTATTAATTTTTATGGTAATGATATTACTATTTAAATAATAATAAAAACATCTGATTTCAACAGTAGTTGATTTCAGATGCAATCCAATAGGGATAACATCTGATTCGCATAATCAAATGTATCCTTTTTTATTTTATGCAAGTTTCCTTGACATATTCATAATACCATAATTAGAAAATATTTTCAAGTATGCTATCAGTTTAACATCGATACTATTTTCTGAAATATATTTGAATTCATCCATATATCCATATAATTATCTCTTCCTAGCATATTTAATCATAAATATTTCTTTAAAAGCGGCAAAAAAGCAGCAAAAGTAACAAAAAAGCGGCAAAAGCAGCAAATTTGCTTTATTTTCCAGCATGAGCCACCCGATTTTGCCTAATTAAATGTATTTTTGATATACTAAATGTATCATAAAAACGTGCTTATATCAAGCACGCTTATTAAATGATTAATTATAAAGTTTTGTTTTTTTCATTAAATGGAGCTAAAACTTCATCAATAAT
Organism: uncultured Bacilli bacterium; assembly: GCA_947632255.1. Classification (GTDB taxonomy): domain Bacteria; phylum Bacillota_I; class Bacilli_A; order RF39; family UBA660; genus Caccenecus. The sequence goes on along the minus strand of CANROL010000063.1, from coordinate 4,314 downwards.
ATTAGTAAAGGAATCTGATAAATGATTTTTTTCAATATTAATAATAGTTATGTTATCTATAATATCATTAATATTAAATAAATCATCATAGAATTCTTTGTTAGCATAACGGGTAATAATAACTTCACAATCATTTAAAACATTATTAATATTATCTAATGTTACTGGAGCATTTTTAAACATTTCATGAGAAATTGCTTTTTTAACGCCTTTTTTATTAGTGTAGATTATATCAATAATACCAAAGGTATCAATACCAGGGATATTTTCTTCTTGGTATTTTATTTCATAAAAACCATTTATTTTATTATTTTGGTATTCATCTATTCTTAACATGAAATTAGTAATATTTTGTTCTTCGTTAAAATGTAATAGCATATTTTTAGAATAATTTTTAGCTTTAAGACGATAAGTGAAATTACGACCATTAAAAATAGGACATTTAGCAATGTTTAAATAAGATTTAGCTTCTTCAGAATTATTTATTAATTCAACACCATAGCTGATGTCTTGTTCAGTTTTAGCTTCATTATAATTGTGATAAACTTGAATGATAAGATTATTCATAAATTTGACCTCCGAGCTACATATTATAGCATAAATTAAAAAAATTGCAAGTTTTCCATAAATTGGGTAAATTATTCTTGAGAAATAGTTTTTTTTTTTGTAAAATTAAAGGGGAGGGTATATGAAAATATATATTGGATGTGATCATCGGGGTTTGGAGTTAAAGAAAAGATTAATGTTTTATTTAAAGGCTAATGAATTAGATATTGAAGATATTGGTTTACCTAATAATGATACAGATGATTATCCTGATTTTGCTTTTCTATTAGGAAGATTAGTTAGTAATAATAAGGGTAGTTTAGGTATTTTAATATGTGGTTCAGGAATAGGAATGAGTATTGCCGCGAATAAAGTAAAAGGAGTTCGTTGTGTTAGAGCAACTTCGGTTGATGATGCTTTTACGGGAAAGAACCACAATGGAGCTAATGTTATTGCGATAGGTAGTGATACAACACCAGATTTTGATTTAGTAAAAGAAATAATTGATACATTTATTAATACGAAACCGGCTTCAGAAGAAAGACATTTAAAAAGAATTAACGCAATTATAAATTATGAGGAAGAAAATTTATGAATATAAAGATTTATTTATATGTATTTTTTACTTTAATGAGTGTCTTTGCTTTAAATGGTGTTAATTTTAATGGAATAATGAAAAAAGGAAAAGTAATAGAAGCTAAAGTATTAGTCTTATCTTTAAGTTTTGCTCTTTCTTATTTATTAACTAATTTTGTGGTTGATTTTTTGGAGTAGATTATGGAAAAAATAATGAATAAATTAGTCCGTGATAATATAATTGATATTATTATTAATAATGGGGATATACCAACTTATCATATATTAGATGAAAAAGAATATATTGAAGCTTTAAAATTAAAATTAAATGAAGAATATCAAGAAATATTAAAGGCTAAAACAAAAGAAGAAATATTAGAAGAAAGCAGTGATTTATTAGAGGTTTTATGTGCTTTAATAAAAGCAGTTGGATATAAAGAAGAAGATTTAGAACAAATGAGAACTTTAAAAAGAGAAAAAAGAGGAGGATTTGAAAAAAGAATTTATTTAGAAAAAACAGACAATAAAAAAATTTAGATAGTGGCAAAGATAAATCTATCTAAATTATTATAATCTTTTAAAATTAAAACTTGGGAATTAGGATATGTTTTTAAAATCATATCCTTTATTTTTTTACCTTGGGTAGAGCCTATTTCAAAGATTAAAGAGCCATTTTTATTTAAAATGTTTTTTGAAATGTTTATAATATGCTTATAAAATTCTAAACCTTCTTCTTTAGCATATAAAGCAATTTTAGGTTCATATTTAGTTTCGGGACTAACTATTTCATTTTCTTTAACATATGGTGGATTAGATATTAGACAATCATATTTTTTATTTGGTATGTCTTTTAAAATATTTAGTTTATAAAAATTAATATTTACATTGTTATTTGAAGCATTTTTACTAGCTACTTTTAAAGCTTTAGAACTTATATCACAAGCATCAACTGTAATATCAAGATTTTTTTTAATAGCAATAGCAATAGCCCCAGAACCTGTACCGATATCTAAAATATTTTTATAATTTTTATTTGCTAAATAATCTAGTGCTTTTTCTATTAATAATTCAGTTTCAAAACGTGGAATTAAAGTGTGTTTATTAACTATTAGTTTTAAATTATAAAAATCAACATAACCAATTAAATATTGAATAGGGTAGTTTTTTTCTAATTTCTTAATTAGTTTGGGATATTTAGTGGGATATAGTTCTTTTAAAAGTTTTAAATCGGCTTGACCTATATTATTGTTCAAAGGTTTCTCCTGCAAGTTTTAGACGCATATCTTCGGTGATTAGGGCTTCAATGATAGGATCTAATTCACCATCCATGACTCTATCTAAACTCATAATTGAAAAATTAATACGATGGTCTGTTACTCTATTTTGCGGATAGTTATAGGTTCTTATTTTTTCACTGCGGTCACCAGTGCCTATTTTACTTTTTCTCGTCGCTCCAAGTTCTTGTTCTTCTTTATTTTTGATAGCATCGTTTATTTTAATTTTAAGTAAATTCATGGCACGGTCACGATTTTTAAGTTGACTACGTTCGGTTTGGCAAGTAACAACAACCCCAGTTGGAATATGAGTAAGTCTTACCGCCGAATTTGATGTATTAACAGATTGTCCTCCAGCTCCACTGGAATGATAAACATCCATTTTAATATCACTTTCTTTTATTTCAATGTTGGCAGTTTCAACCTCGGGCATAACTAAAACTGTTGCCGTTGATGTGTGAACTCGCCCTTGGGTTTCGGTAACTGGGACTCTTTGAACCCGATGAGAACCACTTTCATATTTTAACTTTTTATAAACATCAGCGCCTTTAATTAGGCATTCAACTTGAGAGTAACCCCCACTGGTGCCTTCAATACTGTGTAACTCTTCAATTTTCCAATTATTTTTTTCAGCATAATAAGTATACATTCTGTATAAATCACCGGCAAAGATATTAGCTTCATCACCACCGGCTGCGCCACGTATTTCCATGATAACATTTTTACCATCATTTTCATCTTTAGGAATAAGTAATATTTCTAATTCACTTGTTAAATTAGCTAACTTTTCTTTTAATTCTTCATATTCTAATTCGGCCATTTCTTTTAATTCAGGATCTTTCATTAATGATTTAGCTTCTTCCATTTTACTTTCAGTATCTTTATATTCTTGATATTTATTAACGGTTTCTTCTAAATCACTAGCTTCTTTAGATAATTCTTTTAATTTATTAAAATCACTCATTACTTCAGGTTTAGCCAATTCAGTTTGTAATTCTTGATATTTTTCACATATTGCTTCTAATCGTTTAAACATAAATATTTTCCTTTCTCTAATATTATAACAAGATTAAGCTAAAAAAACAAACATTAACTGTTTGCTTCTTCATCTTCATCATCAATAATTACTAAATCATCTAATTCATCATCAGGGATATCATCATCTGTATCAGAATCATAGAAAATATCTTCATCTTCATTTTCTTCTTCATTTTCGATGTTTTCATCATCATCAACTTCAGGAGATATTCCTTCATCTTCATCCTCATCAACGATTAATTTAGGATTATGTCTTTCTCTTAAATCCCAAAATCCATCTTCTAACATAATAAATCTTTTATTGGTTGTTAATAATTCGAAGAAATCTGCAATTTTATCTTCATATTCATTTTTATTTAGATTTAATACTTCACAAACTTTTTGAAATAAGTCAGATATTTTCATTTTAGCTTCTTCTTCTTTTAAAATATGATACGCTATATCATCATAATTCATAGTTTCTAATTCTTCTTTACTTAAGTTTAGTTTCATTATTAAATTCTCCTTTTTATTATAACTAAAACATTATATGTTATATAGTTAGAAAAGTGCTTTTTTCTCTAACTGCTAGTAATTGTATACTTATTTTACTTCTTTGTCAATTACTTATAATAATATTATTGTAATATATTGTAATTTTTACATTCTATCAGGGATATTAATACCTAAAATATTTAATAAGTAACAATTGTTATCATATATTACTTTAGTTAAAGCTAGATATGATGATTGAATATCTTGATTAGGTTCTAATAAGACTTTATTATCAGCATAGAAGTTATTATATAAATTAGTTATTTTATATAAATATTCACTTATTTCATTTAATGAATGATTATCAAAACTTCTTTTAATAATGCGTTTTAAATCTAACATGGCA
>CANROL010000062.1 GCA_947632255.1 uncultured Bacilli bacterium | reverse complement strand
TTATTGCTTTAGAATATGATAAAACTTTAAAAAGAGAAGAAACGCAAGATGTTTCTAATTTTGAAGAATATGAAATTGTTGATAATCCTGAAGATTTAGTTAAAAGACCACCAATTGTTACCATAATGGGCCATGTAGATCATGGTAAAACAACTCTTTTAGACTATATTCGTCATTCTCACGTGGTTGATAAAGAATTTGGGGGTATTACCCAACATATTGGGGCTTATCAAATCGAAACAAATGGGGAAAAGATAACTTTTATTGATACTCCTGGTCATGCAGCATTCACCGAAATGCGGGCAAGAGGAGCCAGTGTTACGGATATTGTTATCATAATAGTCGCAGCCGATGATGGAGTTATGCCTCAAACTAAAGAAGCAGTTGATCATGCTTTAAGTGCTAAAGTTCCAATTATTGTAGCCATTAATAAAATTGATAAACCTAATGCTAACCCAGAAAAAATCATGACTGAAATGGCCGAACTTAATATAACTCCCGAAGCTTGGGGTGGTAATGTTCCATTTATTAATATCTCTGCTCATACTGGGGAAGGTATTGATAAATTATTAGAAACAATTTTAGCTATTAGTGAAGTATCGGAATTAAAAGCTAATCCTAATCGTTATGCCATAGGTTCTGTTATTGAATCTCGTCAAGATAAAAATATCGGTGGTATTGCTAGTCTTCTTATATTAAATGGTACTTTAAGACTAGGTGATCCCATTGTTGTAGGTACTACTTATGGTAAAGTAAGAACTATGAAAAATGATTTAGGTGTATCTTTAACTATTGCCGAAGCTGGTATGCCTGTTGAAATAACTGGTCTTAATGCTAATCCTAGTGCCGGTGATAAATTCATGGCTTTTGAAACTGAAAAAGAAGCTAAAGAAGTTGCTGAAAAAAGAAGTTTGCATGCTAATGAAACTAAATATAAAAAAGATAATATTACTTTAGATGATTTATTTAGTAAAATAAATGCTGGTCAAAAAGAAATAAATATTGTTTTAAAAGCCGATGTTCGTGGTTCTGAAGAAGCTGTTAAAAATAGTTTACTTAAAATAAATGTTGAAGGTGTTAAAATAAATATTATTAGATCAGATATAGGAACTGTAACTGAAAGTGATATAGTTTTAGCCAGTGCTTCTAATGCTTTAATAATTGGTTTTAATATTAGTCCTTCTAATGCTATTAAAGAATTAGCTAAAGAATATAATGTTGATATTCGTTTATATACTATTATTTATAAATGTATTGAAGAAATTGAACTAGCTATGAAAGGATTATTAGAACCTGAATATGTTGAAAAAACTTTAGGAAGCGCCGAAATTAGAAAAATATTTAAATTCTCTAAAGTAGGGAATATTGCTGGTTCTTATGTTACTGAAGGTTTAATTAAAAATAATGCTAAAGCTCGTCTTATTCGTGATGGTTTAATTATATATGATGGTAAAATTGCTTCAATTCAAAGAGGTAAAGATAGTGTTAAAGAAGTTAAAAAAGGTTATGAATGTGGTATAACTTTAGAAAATTATATGGATATTCGGGTTAGTGATATTATTGAATGCTATGAAATGGTTGAGGTGAAATCCTAATGCCTAGCCATCGTTTAGCCAAAATAAATAGTGATGTTGTAAGAGAAATTAGTGAAATAATTTTTAGTGATGCTAGAGATGAACTTTTAAAAACTATAACTATTACCGCGGCTCGTGTCTCTAAAGATTTAAGTTATGCTAAAATTTATTTTACTTCCTTAAGTGATATGGACCATACTTCTTTAGTAAAAGAAGTAAATGAAGCCAGTAGCTTTATTAGAACCGAATTAGCAAGTCGTCTTAATTTACGTCATACTCCGGAGCTAGAATTTGTTTATGATGATTCTATCGCGTATGCTAATCGTATCGAAAATATTATAAAAGAAATAAATGCCGATGAATAATGGAATAATTATAGTTAATAAAGAGCAAAATTATACTTCTCGTGATGTTGTAAATATTATAAGTAAAGTTTTAAATACTAAAAAAGTAGGGCATACGGGAACTCTAGATCCTTTAGCAACAGGAGTATTAGTCATAGTCTTTGGTAAATATACTAAATTAGTTAATTTACTTTCTAGTTTAGATAAAACTTATGAAGCCGAAATAAAACTAGGTCTTAAAACCGATACCCTAGATATAACTGGTAAAGTTTTAGAAGAAAAACCTTTTAATTTAACAGAAGAAGAAATAAAAAATGTTTTATCTTCTTTTAAAGGTAAATATCATATGGAAGTTCCTATTTATTCAGCCATTAAAGTAAATGGTAAAAAATTATATGAATATGCTCGCGAAAATATTCCTGTTCAATTACCCATAAAAGATGTCAATATTTATGATATCGAATTATTATCTTTTCAAAATGATATAATTAAATTTAAAGTTCAAGTCGAAAAAGGTACTTATATTCGTAGTTTAATTCGCGATATTTGTCAAAAATTAGATACTCTTGGTACCATGCAAAGCTTAGTTAGAATAAAACAAGGTAACTTTGATATTGCTAACTCTTATAGTCTGCAAGATATTAAAGATAATAATTTTAAAGTTCTTAATATTCGTGATGTTTTAAATTTAGAAGAATATGCTTTAAATAAAACTGAATATTTCCAAATTAAAAATGGCCATCCCATTTCCTTAAATAAAAAAGCTCCATATCTTTTATTTACTTATCAACAAGAAGATATAGCTTTATATCAAAAAATAGATAATATTTATCGTAGTTTAATTATGTTAAAAGATGATCATTAAAATCATCCTTTTTTATTAAATAAAAAGAAGTTTAAACTTCTTCATGTGAGCAATGTTCGCAACATCCACAGCATTCATCGCTATCAACTTGAGAACTTGCATCTTCATCACTACCATCACTTATACTTATTGCACAAGTAGGGCAAGTATTAATTGCATTTTTTAATTCTTCACTATCTAAATTTTCATTGTTAATTGAATGTGATAGTCCTTCATCATTAAATGCAAAATGATTTGAATCAATCGCTACACAAGCCCCACAGCCAATGCAAGCTTCTTGATTAACTACAATTTTTTTCATATTTAAATTCTCCTTATCATCATTATAACAAAACTTCTATAAAATTAAAAGTAAATCTTTTAAATATTTCAAAAGTATGATATTATTATTTAGAAGGAATGTGGTAATAATGAAAACCCGAATGGAAAAGTATTATGATAATAATATTAATACGCCTTTAAGAGAACAAAAAAATGTCGAATTATATCAAAATATCAACAATTATGAAGTTGATGATTATAAATTAGAATCAAATGCAACGGTAATTGATCATGATGTTCAAAATATTGATGTTGAAAAAATAAAAAAAATATTAGATACCAAATATAATAAAGAACCTAAACGTCGCAGTATTGTTATTGAAGAAGAAAATGAACCCCATAATATTGAATTTGATGATACTAAAGAATATGATATAAATGCTATTTTAGAAAAAGCTCGTAGTGAAAAAGAAGATAATTATGAACATGAAAGATTAAAAAAGATTCGTGATACTCAGTATGATATTTTAAATAGTTTAGATATAGAAGATAAAAATAAAGATGAAGAAGAAACTAAAAAAGAAGAAGAGCTTGTTAGTTTAATTAATACCATAACTATGCATGAAATAGATTCAAAAAAAGAAAATCCTGATTCTAATGAAAATATTGATCCCTTAGATATCTTAACCGATTTAAAAGGGGATGATAATACAGTAGTTGTCGGGGGTGCCACTGAAGAAGAAAGTATTAATGAAACATCCCCAATAATGTCTTTAGAAGAAGCTGAAATAGCTAAAAAAGAAGCTTTAAAAGAAAATAAAACCAATGATTTAACTAATACTTTAGCTTTTACTCAAAGTGATTTTGATGACTTTAATGATTTAAAAAAAGATGTCAAATCTAGTCGAATTTTAATATATATTGTTATTGCTTTAGTAACTTTAGTTATAATTGGAGGTATAGTAATATTTTTAAATAAATTTTTAAATATTGGTTTATTCTAAAACATATATATTATTATGAAAATATTTAATGGTTTAAAAAAATATAATAATAAATTTTTAAGTAAAATAATTTTAATTACTTTAATTTTAATTATATTTTTAACCATTTTTTTATTTGTTAAATTTAATCAAAGTATAACTCCTAATTTAGAAAATATTGCCCTAAGTGAAATTAAAAGATTAACTTATAATATTATCAATAGTAATATTAGTTATGATTTACTTAATACTGATGAATTAAATAAAATTTTAATAATTAATAAAAATAATAATGATGAAATATTATATGTTGATTTTAATTTAAAAAATGCTTATCAAGTATTAGATAATATTACTAATACTTTGAATGAATCTTTAAAAAAAATAGCAGATGGTACTATTAATATAGCTTACTATGATTACACTTTAAGTCATAATACTAACAGTGTTGTTTTAAGTATTCCTTTTGGTAGTTCTCTAAATAATAGTTATTTAGCTAATTTAGGTCCTAAAATTCCTATTAAAATAAACTTTATCGGTAGTATTCTAACTAATCTGGAAACTAAAATAACTAACTATGGCTTAAATAATGCTTTAGTAGAAATTTATGTTAATTTAAAATTTGATAATGAAATATTAACTCCTTTTAAATCTAAAACTATTGCTTTAGAATATAATACTATTATTGCTTCCATGATGATTGAAGGGGAAGTACCTAATTTTTATGATGGTATAATTGCTAAAAATAGTGATATTTATACAAAAAAGATAGAATAAATAGTTAAAAAATAGTATAATTAAAATAGAAGTAGGGAAGTAAAATGGCTAAAAGAAAGAAAAGTCGCAAAAATCAAATATATGCTTTTATTTTATTAATATTAAGTCTTTTAATTTATTTTTATCAAGATGAAATAAAATCTTTTTTAGTAAATAATTTTATATCTCATGCTTCATATACTTTAGAAGATATCCCCGTTTATAATGGTAAACAAATAATTTATTTAAACAATAACATACCTAATTTTACAGAAGAAGATTATAATATGAAAACACCAGAATTTTATAGTGAATTAGATATTTTAAATCGAGCAGGCTATGCCATGGCAAGAGTTGGTGTTGATACTATGCCTACGGAAGAACGAGGCGATATCAACATGGTTAAACCCAGTGGTTGGCATACAGTAAAGTATGATTTTGTTGATGGTAAATATTTATATAATCGTTGTCATTTAATTGGTTATCAACTAACTGGTGAAAACGCCAATGAGAAAAATTTAATTACTTGTACTAGAACCACTAATGCTAAAAATATGCTTAAATATGAAAATAAAATAGCCGACTATGTTAAAGAAACTAAAAACCATGTTTTATATCGTGTAACTCCAATTTATCATGATACCGATTTAGTGGCCAGTGGTATTGAACTTGAAGCATCATCTATTGAAGATAATGGTAAAGGTTTAGAGTTTCATGTTTATATTTATAATGTCGAAGATGGCATTGAAATAAACTATGCTAATGGGGATAGTAAGATTAAAGAATAAATTAATTATAATCATGTTTTTTTTCAAATTTTTGTCAAATAATAATGCAATTAATATATTCTGTGAAATCTAGGTGAAATATGCCATATTTCCTTGCAATTACATAAAATTTTATAGTATAATGCAAATGGAAATACATAACAGTTGAGTGCTTACCTCCCAAAGGAGGTGATGACAATGTTTAAGAAAGATTTTTTAATCTCATCTTTAATCGTTATCATTTTTTTACTTATAATTCTATTATTTAAAAAATAATAAATTACAAATAAAAAAGCACTCAATTTACATTCAGTAGATTAAGTGCTAAACCAAGAATTTGGTAAGTACTCAACATTGGATAGTTAAGTATTTCCATTTTTATTTTATGCAAGTTTTTCTTGCATATTCAATATAACATAAAAACACACTTTTATCAAGTATGCTTTTATAAAAGCGACAGTCCTTTTTTAGTGATATTGGAATTTAATTAATTTTATAGTATAATAAAACTTAACTAGAATTTATGGTGTCTGTGAGAAATTTAAAATATATGCAATAATTTACAAGTGAGTTTACAAAAGTTATATTTTTTGCAACATGATGTTACAAATTATCTTGGACTTCATTTAATAACAATTATGAAAGGAAGAAAACAATATGGAACATGAAATGAAATTACAACCTAAGTATTATAATTTTATACTTAATGGTACAAAAAGAATAGAAATTAGATTATTCGATGAAAAAAGACAACAAATTAAAATAGGGGATACTATCAAATTTTTAAAAGAATCTGATTTAAATGAATCATTTAACACTAAAGTTATTGGCTTATTAAGATATAATTCTTTTGAAGATATGTTTAAAGATTTTGATATTTCTATTTTATCTGATAAATCTATGACTAAAGGGGAATTACTTAAAGTTTTAGAACAATTTTATTCCAAAGAAAAGCAAGAACAATATGGTGTTTTAGGAATTAGAATTGAATTAATATAAAAAATATTATATTAATATTTTCAATATAAGGCATCAAGTAATTGATAATTTTATACTATTTTTTTAACATATGCAAGAAATATGTTAAATTTTTGCCATTTTTTTAACATATTTTTCAATTATGTTAAAAAATATAATAAAAAAACTAGATATATAATCTAGTAATAATCAATTTTGGTAGCGGGAGGGAGATTCGAACTCTCGACACCGCGGGTATGAACCGCGTGCTCTAGCCAACTGAGCTATCCCGCCATTTGCATTAATAATATACCATTTATCAAAACTTGAGTCAAGAGTTTTTTTACTTTGAGTTTCCGTTTTTTGGAAAATTTTACAATTAAAAGTAATATGTAAAGTGAAAAATTATCACTTTACACTTTTT
>CANROL010000061.1 GCA_947632255.1 uncultured Bacilli bacterium | reverse complement strand
TCGATATTCTTTATTAATTTTTTGAATATAATCATTATCACAAAAGGTAATTTCAAATGTCACATTTTCAATTTTCAAATACTCCAAGCCCTTTAATAAAACTTCTTTTAAATATTTATAATCTTTATAAGGGTAATTTTCATTTATATCAATTTTAATCATAATAACCACCCTAGACCTTTAGAAGTAATGGTTAAATATGCAATAACTAAAATAATTACTCCAAAAATAATATTGTAAAAGGCATCTTTTTGAAATATGGCTGGTAAATGTTTTTTAATAGCATTTAAACCTATATAGATTAAAAATCCACAAATACCTCCCACAATATTCAAAATAACATCATCAATATCAAATGCTCTACCTATTTGAAGTTGCACTAACTCAATAGTCAAAGAAGCAATAGCTGTTAAAATAAATATATGGGATAATTTATTGGCTTTGATATAATAAGAAACAAAATAACCAAAAGGTAAAAACATTACTAAATTACCAATTACATTATATTTAAATAATTCACTATGATAATCATACCTTAAAATTTCTTTAAAAGGGATGATATTTACCCCGCTACCTCCTAAATCTCGATTAGTTACGAGTTCGAATAACATAAAGCCATAAACAAGAAAAAGTAATCCTAAAAACTCTTTATAAAATACAAATTTTTCGTGATTTATAAAAAGATAAGCAACTCTTACTGAGACTAATATCACAATAAATATAGTCAACATAGGCCAAATACTATTTAAAGTTTTGATAACTGTACTCTCAATCATAGACTATACCTCTATTCTAAAGATTCTTCTTGCGCTTCATAATTAACTATAGAAGCTATTTGTTTTTCTACAGATGTAAAAATCTCTACACTTATTTTACTATCTTTTTGATTATTATTCAAAACTTTTTGCGTTATTATACGTTCCTTGTCATTTAATTGAATTTGAATTTTTTCAGAAGCTTTCTTTAAAGCTTCATCCCATTTAGAACCTTCAACTCTTTTTTCAATTTCTTTTACATTATCCATGTTATCCCTCTTTCAAATACTTTTCTATTATAACTTATATCTTTTATTTTGACAAGACTTTTCTAAATTTAGGAAATAAGGAAATTAATTAAATTTAGAAATTTGGCACTAAAGATAAAAACTAAAGCAAGACTACCAACAAGAAAAGGACCAAATGGCACTTCCCTTTCTTTATTTAATAGGATTGTTGCTATACTATATGGAAGAGCTAATAAAGATGAAAAGATAATTGCTAATAAGCCTAATCTTAAATTTAAGATTAATCCAATTAAGAATGATAGTTTAATATCTCCACCACCTAAAGCATCTTTTTTAAAGATTTTTTTACCAATTAAAGCAATAAATAACATAAATATAAATAATATAATACCACTTAAAATACTTAAACCTAAAGTTTTTAAATCAAAATAATATATTTTTAAAATAATCATTAGAAAACTAAAGATTATAAGAGGACTATCTAAAATAATCATGTATTTAAAATCAGTTAAAAATATAATAATAACTAAAGCACTAATAATAAGAGAGGTAAAAAATTCATAACTAAGACCATAACTATAATAACTTATAAGCAGGATTAAACCATTGGTAACTCCTAGAAATAAATTTAATATCCAAGAATTTTCAACAGAGGTAGTTACTTCGGGTAATAATAAAGGAAGTTTATCCGCGATAAATGTATAAATTAAACCAAGAATAAAACCAATTATAAATATTAAAAAAATCATGTAATCACCCTATCTTATTTGACTATATAGACTAAACATTGGAATAACTACGGCTAAAATTATAATTCCAACAATACAAGCAAGAATTACAATCATGATGGGTTCTAAGAAACTTTTTAAATTAGTTATACGACTCTTATGCAAATCATTATAATAGTTAGCTACTTTTTCCATCATTAAAGCTAATTCCCCAGTGGATTCACCTGTTACAAGCATGTAATAAGCAACATCGGGAACATACCACTTATTATAGAAAGATAAACTTATTTTTTCACCTCGGGCAATATTACTCATAGTTTCAATAATTAAATCTTTATATACTTCATTATTGGTTATATTTAATAGTATTTCCATAGAATCAGTAATATAAACACTATTTCGTAATAAACTAGCAAAAGTTTTGGTAAATAAAGTTATTTCATGATAAATAATTATTTTACCAAAGAAAGGACAACGCATACCAATAATTTGAATTCCTTTGCGGAAGAAAGCAACATTTTTATATAAGAATAAAAGTAATAAAATAATGATTAATAAAATTATAATAAGAAAATTAAGATGACTTGTAATATATTTACTAATATTTATAATAGTTAGGGTAAAACCCCCTACAGTAATACCAGCTTGATTATATACTTTAATAAACTCCGGAATAACAAAAACCATGATAAATGTTAAAACAACAATTGCAAATATTAAGAGAATGGCAGGATAGATGATAGCACTAATCATTTCTTTGCGTGTTTTATCTATTTCTGTATAATAATTACTTAAATCATCTAAAGTTTTAACTAAATCCCCAGTAGCTTCCGCGGTTCTTAGCATATTAACTAATAAAGGAGGAAAAACTTTACCTTGATTTTTTAGGGCTGTACTAAAATTTTCCCCAATAGTTAGTTCATAAGAAATACTTTGATATAATTTATATTTTTTAGGATCTTTAAGAGAAGTATGCATCATTATTTTAATGGTATCATTTAAAGTTACCCCGGATTTTAAATAAGTAGATACTTGAGTTAACCAGAAAATTAAATCTTTAATACTTAATTCATGTTCCCCACTTAAACCAAGTTTTTTAAAAAAATTAAGAAAATAAGCTTTTTTTATTTGATAAACATTGATACCTTCATTAGCTAAAAAATTATGTAAAGTTACTTTGTTTTTAGCATACATCGTTCCTTTTATTTTAACACCATCTTTAGTTCCATAGTAAATATAATAATCTTTACTTACTTTATGGGTATTTATTTCTTTTTGCATTTCTTTAATTAATTCTTGTTTTTCATAATTTATTTGTTGGCGTTCATTAAAAGATAATATTTTAGGAGCTTTTTCTTCAGGAATATTATTATTAGTATCATTAGTTATAGTAGGAGTATTTGTATTATTTAATTTATTAAATTTTCTTTTATTTACATAGTAAGAAATTATATTATAAAAAGCATCAAAAAAGACAAATTTTACCCCTAAAAAGAAATATCTAATAAGTTTATAAATGAAAAGAAATGGTAATAAAAGAATATTAGTATTTTGCTTTTTTTTCATACTTAATCGACCCTACTTTTTATTCATTATAGCATAGTTTTTTAAATTTTTAAAGAACTTTATGTTGTTATTTTAAAGCTTCCGTTATAAAAGATGTTAAAGCAAGATTACCATTTGGGGATAAATGGGTTTTATCATAAAGCAAATAATCAGGATTAGCTAATACGGGATTATAAAAATCAATAATATGTAAGTTGGTAGGATTTAAAGGACTATCTATATGACTAAGTGATATAAGATAAAATTCTTGTTCGGGATAAATACTAGCTAGTTTTTCGTAATCCGTAAGAGTTATATTCGTAGTATTATCATAAGCTAAAACAATTTTATTAGTTAAATTATTTTGGGAAGCAGTAGTATTTAATAAATCTTCTAAGGTATTATAATCCGATGCAATAACATTATATTTAGCATCAGGATAAGTATTAGATAAATTAGGCATTATATTTAGAAGTAAATCATTACCATAGAAAGTTACTTTATCTTTTTTTTCGGCTTCATGTTTTTTGATGGCTGTATCAATTTCTTCTTCATATTTATTTAAATAAAATTCATAGATAGCATCATAAATGGCTTTAGTATAAGCTACACGACCAGTTGTAGTTAAATGAATACCATCGGCAACAAAATATTCCGGATGATTTTTAGAAATATTAGCCCAATCAATAATGTGTAAATTAGGATAATTAAGAGCAAAACTACTTAAATTGGCATTAATATGGACTTCATTATCATTTGTAACATTTAGCCAAAATACTTCTTTATTAGAAAGAGTATTCATAATTTTATCTTTACAATCTTTAGAACAATCCCCATTAGCACCAAGATTTAAAACTATGACATCGCCAAGGATATTTCTATTTTTTAAATCTTTTAAGATATCATTTACAACCCAAGCTGTCCTAGATATGGCAGCATCAATATAACTATTAGGAAATGTTTGATATAAATTATTTATGGCACCAAGCATAACTGAATCCCCTACACCAGTGAGGCTTAAATTAGTAACAAAACTAGAGATAAGTTCTTTACCATTTTCCATGTCGGCAAGAGCCGCGCTCCATTCTTGCTCTTCTTCTTTTTGTTTTCTTTCATAAGCTTTTTGTTTTTCTTCTAATAATAAAGCATTTTGGGATAATTCATTCTCTAGATTTTTCATATCCATTGTATAATCTTTACTAATAACATAATAATAGACACCATAAGCACAAATAATAGTTAATATAATTAAACCTAAATAATGAATAATATGTTTAAAACTAAATTTAGATGGAAGTTTTAAAAGCCAATTAAGTAGATAAGCTAGTATAATAGTTATACTTATAATTAATAAGATTTTTAAAGTTGGATTTAGGCTTACATCTTGCATAAAATAAATAAGAGGATACTGGATTAAATATATTTCATAACTAATATTAGCTAAAGATTTAATAATTTTATCAATAAAGTTATTTTTTGAAGAATTATAATTAGTCGCTAAAATAATTAATAAACCTGTTGCAATCGTGGTAATAATAAGATATATGGCCCAACTAGATGATGATATAGAAACTTTAAACCACATATAAATAAGAGCAATATTAAGTATGATAAACATTATTATATTTAGAATTTTATTAGCAAATACCTTAAATAGATTAGGATAATATTCATTAATTGTTGCAATAAATAAACCAAAAAAACATGGAAAAAGCCTAGTTAAAGTATGATAATAAGTAAACATTAAATTATTATTAAGATTTGATTTAAAGAAAAAATAAGTAAATAATCCAGTTAAAACAAAAGATAAAATAATGGGTATAAATTTAAATTTAGCCCCAATTTTATGAAGTATTACATAAATAAATGGAAAAACTAAATCAAATTGCAGTAAAATAGCCATATACCATAGATGAATAAAGGGTGAATTTAAGTGATGAGCAAAATAATCTAAATTAGCATTTAATTGCCAAAAATTATTGTAACCTAATAATACAGAAGTTACTTCCGGTTTTAAATTTAACCAAGAAAATTTGGGCATTAAATAAATAACAAATAAAGTTAAAAAGATAACTATAATAAGGGGTAAATATATTTTAAAAAATAAATGATAATAATACTTTAAAAAAGAAAATTTTTCTTTTTTAGAAGCAGATACCCAACTTAAATAACTAGTTAAAGTTAAAAAAGTAGCGACGGCTAAAAAACCACCAGGAATTAGATTTAAATGATATAAAAAGATGGCTAAGCAAGCTAAAACACGGATTATATTTAAATTTTTATAATAAGTACCACTCATAAAAAAACCTCTTATCAATAATAAAAATTATACTCTTAGGAAAACTTTTAGTCAATATTTTTAGAAGTCTTAAAAGAAATTTTTTGATGGTGTGGCATATATTATATTGGGTGATAAACTATGTTTGGAGCACCAACGACAAGTGGACTTACTTTTAGTAAAGTTCTAGGGGGAATTGCTAAAACTTTAAATGTAGCTAATCAAGTAATTCCCCTTTATAAAGAAGCTAAACCAATGATTAATAATGCTAAAACGATACTTTCAGCTTTAAAAGAAATAAATAGTGAAAGTAAGAATAAAAATAAAACAAATAATAATACTAATATAAAAGAAAATATAAAAAAAGAAAATAGGATTAGACCTATTTCCAATGTTAATCAGCCCCAGTTCTTTCTTTAATTATTTTTTTTAAATTAAATATATTATAGTAGTGTTTTAAAATTAAAAATAATTTATATTTAGGTAAACATTTAATAATATTATATTCGTCATTTATTAAAGAAGTAAAATAAGCAATATTATTAGATAAACCATATTTTATTTCTAAGTTAGATAAATGGCGATATGTTTTCGTAAAAAGCATAAGAGTATAAAATTTATCTTTATCTTTAACAACTATTTCTTTATTTAAATAAAAATTAATATTTAACATATTTTTACGAATTAATTCAGGATGATTATTACTACTAAGAAGATATTTATTTATATTAGATGGAGTTTCTTTAACAATATTTAAGATAGTATTGGCTCCAACACCAGCGATAATAACAGTATTAATAGAATTATTAGAAATATTTTTAAAACCATTAGATAAATAAGTAGGTATATCTAATTGAGCTTTTTTAATATTATTTTTAGCATTATTTAAAGCATTAATATTAATATCTGATGCAAATACTTCTTTAGCTAAATTATTTTTTTTAAGATAGATAGCTAAATAAGCATGATCACAAGCCATATCTAAAACATAGTCATCTTTATTAACTAGACTTGCTAAAGCTTTTAATTTAGTATTCATTAATCAGATAGGAAATCGCGAAGTTTTTTAGCGCGTGAGGGATGACGAAGTTTACGTAAGGCTTTAGCTTCAATTTGACGAATACGTTCCCTAGTAACATTAAATCTTTTACCTACTTCTTCAAGAGTATGGCAAGTACCATCAGCAAGACCAAAACGAAGTTCTAAGACTTCTTGTTCTCTTACTTGAAGAGTCATTAAAACATTTTTGATTTCTTCTTTTAAGATTTCATTCGTGGCATATTCTTCAGGTGACATACTAGATTCATCTTTAATAAAATCGCCAAGATGGGAGTCATCTTCTTCCCCGATAGGTGTTTCCAAAGATACTGGTTCTTGACTTATTTTTATTACTTCTCTTACTTTATCA
>CANROL010000060.1 GCA_947632255.1 uncultured Bacilli bacterium | reverse complement strand
AGTTTTCCTTTAGAATTTCTAAGCGTTTTAGCATTCGATCTTTGCCTAAAATTTGCATAATATCATAAAGATTAGGTGTCATATCAAGTGTTGTTAATGAAACACGCATAACAGTTGTAAAATCAGCAACATTACCTTTATAGTTATCAGGATTTTCTTTATATGCTTTCATATCTGCAGCATAACCCATTTTTTCGGCTAAAAGCTTTATTTTATTAAACCATTCATCTTGGGTATCACTTTCGTTATAATAATTATTTAAATATTCTTCCATAATATTTATTATTTCTTCTTTATTAGTTATTTTAGCAAAATGATATTCTAAATTATTAAATTTTTCATCATATATATACCAAGATTTAGGAAATATCGAGCTATAATTTTCATAATCTTTACGAGGTTTTTTACTATTTCGTTCAATGTTTAAAAATTTAATGGTATCATCTTTATATTTAGTAATTAAATTATAAGTTTCTTTATCATATTTTTCAGCCCATGTTGCATAGTTTTCGTATAGTTCTTCGGCACTCATTTTAGCAAGATAGTTTTTAGCAATATTATCAAGTTTATCTAAATCAAATAAAGCACCACTGGAACTCATTTTTTTAGGACTAAAGGGAAATTCATAAAATGGTTTATCAGGATTATTGGTGCGCCATTCCTCAAAGTTAGAGTTAGCAATTGTTAAGACTGCATCAACAACAGATGCCCAAGGATAACCTTTTTCTTCATAATAAAACATTAAGGCTTCAGGATCTTTTCTTTTAGATATTTTACGAATAGTGTCACCATCTTTTTTAAGAATTAAAGAGGTATGAATATACTTAGGCATTTTAAAATCAAAAGCTTTAAATAATTCATAATGAATAGGAATACTACTCATCCATTCCTCACCTCTTACAACATGAGTTGTCCTCATTAAATGGTCATCTACTAAATGAGCAAAGTGATAAGTTGGTAGTAAATTTTCACTTTTCATGATTGGAATATCTAAATCATTTTCAGGTAATTCAATTTTACCTTTAGTTAAATCTTCAAAAATAAATTTATGATTAAAGTCCCCATTAGATTTAAAACGAATAGTATATTTTTTACCAGATTTTATAAGTTCGGCATATTCTTCATTAGTTTTATCTCGATATTTAGCATATTTACCATAGATACCAATTCTTTTTTTACTTTTAGTTTGATATTCTCTTATTTCATTTAATTCATCAGGAGTTAAAAAACAAGGATATGCCCTACCAATGGTTATTAAATGTTTAATAAAAGCATGATATATTTCTAATCTTTCACTTTGAATATATGGACCATATTCCCCGACTATTTTACCATCATATTCATATTCATCCGGAGCAATATGATATAAATTTAAAACATGATAAATAAATTCAACTGCTCCTTCAACACTTCTTGCTTGATCAGTATCTTCATTTCTTAAGAAAAATACTCCTCCACTTGATTTAGCTAAACAATAATTAATCGTCGCACTCATCATATTACCAATATGCATAAAACCAGTAGGACTTGGAGCAAATCTTACAACTTTAGCACCTTCTTTTAAATTCCTTTCGGGATACATTAATTCATAATCGGCAATAGTTTTAGTAATATTAGGAAATATTAAATCAGCAAGTTCTTTATTTGTCATTTTTAGTCCTTCTTTCTTTAAATATTTTACTTTAAATATTAGAAAAAGTAAAGTTAGAGTTTACAATTATCTAAAAATTTACTAAAATATTGTTTTGGTGATGGATAGTGATAGATTTAATAACAATTTTAATGGATTTAAATAAAGGAATTGATGAAGAATTTATGGCTCATAAATATAATACTAATATAATAGTTATTAATAATATTAAGGATAAATATTTAGAAGATTTTAATAATACCCAAATAACAAAATATTTGGAAATTAAAAAATTATATAATCAAGGTTTAGTACAGGAAGCAATAATTGAGTGTCAAAAATATGTATATGATTATCTTATTAATACTTTATATGTTCAAATATTAATATCTTTAAATAATTTAGAAAGGGCTTATCAAATATATACTAAATCTAAATTATTTAATCACTTATATTTAAATGAAGATGAATTAAGCATTTTAAATACTTATGGTATAAAAAGAGAGGATTACTTAAATGGAAAAGATAATGATTTATTACCATCTAATATAATTTTAAAAGATTTTACTTTAAGGGATATTGATAATAATAATTATACAGAAGAAGAAAAAATGATTTTATATTTAATTTACTTAGAAAAGAATAAGGAAGAAAAACAAGCTTTGGTATATTTAAAAGAAAAAATTGGGCAATATCAAGATAATCCTTATATTTTAAAAATACTTAAAAAAGTTAAAGAAAGATTTTTAGCTAAAAAGCCTAAATTTATCTTAGGTTTTTATCGAGATATATTTAAAAGTCTTTTAAATTATCAATTAAATATTAAAGACGAACAAAATAAAAGACTTCCTTAATGGAAATCTTAACGAGCTTTGTTTGTGACTTCTTTAGATAACTCTAAAAAGTAAATATATTCATAAGCTTTACTAGTACAATAGTTAATATTTTTAAGTAAGTTTATTTTTTGATCAACAGAATAATTAGGATATTCTAAATTTACAGCTTGTAAAATATGTTCACATATTTCTTCTTGATAATTATCTAAGTAATTGATAACAAATTCATATTTTTTTAAATCTTTTAGTGTTTCATCTTTATTTAATAAAGTTGTTAGA
Organism: uncultured Bacilli bacterium; assembly: GCA_947632255.1. Classification (GTDB taxonomy): domain Bacteria; phylum Bacillota_I; class Bacilli_A; order RF39; family UBA660; genus Caccenecus. Next base: position 4,268 of record CANROL010000060.1, on the reverse strand, counting down.
ATACATTCTTTTATTTGTGGTGTCATATAACCCTCCCTTACTTTGGATTATAGCATATCTCTTAAAATAATACTATAAACTTTTATTATTTTTTATAAATTCTCGTAGGATTTTAGTTAAAGCACGTTTTTCAATGCGTGAAACATAACTACGCGAAATATGAAGTTTTTCGGCAATCTCTTTTTGAGTTTGTTCTTCTTCATTTAAAAGACCATATCTTTTAATTAATATTTCTTTTTCGCGGGGACTTAGGACTTTTAAATAATCTTTTAATAATAAAACATTATCTTTAATATGTAATAAATCCGGAATATCCATAGTATCATCTTTAATTACTTCCATAAGACTTACTTCATTACCATCTTTATCATAACCAATAGAATCATTTAAACTAACCGTGGTGCCATTTTTTTTATTACTACGAAAATGCATTAATATTTCATTTTCAATGCAACGGGCGGCATAAGTAGTAATCTTGGTGGCTTTACTTTTTTGATAGGAATCTATGCCTTTTATTAAGCCGATGGTACCAATGCTAATTAAGTCATCTTGATCATATTTACCATTGTCAAATTTTTTTACTATATGCGCGACTAACCTTAAATTATGTTCAATTAATTTATTACGCGCTAGAGTATCACCTTTTAACATTAAGTCAATGTTTTTTTCTTCTTCTTCATTACTTAAAGGTTCAGGGAATACTTGATTAGAATAACTTCCAGTAAAAAATAATAAATTTTTAAGTAAATTTATTAAATTTAAAAACACTTCATCACTTCCTAATAAATTATATTAAAGAAATGATGTTTTAAACTAGAAAATTTATTCTTGAAAAAATTTATCCATAGTAACATCAAGAACAATAGATATTTTGTATAACGTAGTAAGACTTATGCCTTCTTTACCTTTCGTAGCTTCAAAACGTCTTAAAAAATCATTAGATACACCAATATCTAAAGCTAATTGTTCTTGAGTAATACCCTCAATTTTACGATATTTACGAACGTTTTTAGCAACTACCTCAATAATATCATTCTTAAATATAAAATCTCTTTTAAATCTTGTCATTTTTATTTTTCCTCTCTAACTTTATATTTTACTAGTTTAAAAGATTTAATTCTATGAAGTAATACTTCATGTTTTTTAATTTTTAAGCTAATTATAGAGAAAAATAAGTCGAAAAACAAGAGTATTTTTTGATAAGATTTGTCTTAAAAAGTTATAATATGTAGAAAAAATGCGAATTTTAATTCATAACTCTTTTAAACATTCTTTCTAAATCATAAATACTAAATTTAATTATGGTAGGTCTCCCATGCGGACAATTATAAGGATTATCACATAAAACAAGTTCATTTAATAGTTCTTCTTGAGCTTCTCGTGAGATATGCATATTAGCTTTAATACTCATTTTACAAGCTAGGGTTATAGCAATACTTTCATGAAATTTTGCTACATCAAAATTAGCAATACCACTTATTATTAAATCAATAATCTTTCTGATACTTTCTTCTTCATGACCTTCTAAAAACCAGGTGGGATGTTCTTTTAAAGTAAAAGTATTAACCCCAAATTCTTCTAAAGCTATTCCTATACTTTTTAAAAGATCTAATTTTTCTTTAATTAATAAAAAATCACTGGTACTAAGTTCAATAGTAATAGGAATTAATAAACTAGTTGTGCCAAATTTTTTATTTTTTAGGGCTTTCATATATTTTTCATAATTAATTCGTTCTTGGGCCGCATGTTGGTCAATTAAATATATACCTTCATCATTCTCGGCAATAATATAAGTACCTAAAGCTAAACCAACGGGATATAAAACTAAAGATTTTAATTCTTTATTAACCACACCATCTTCTTTTATGGTGGTAGTAGTTAAAGTATCATCTTTCTCAATTTTAAAATCCATGGCTAGTTGATCACTTTTATTATCTTCTTTTGATGCCATACTACTTACAATATCCGCGATAACATCATTTTTAATAATATTGACACTTTCTTCTTTTAAAGCATTAGGAATAAGTAAATTATTATATAAAGTATCTTTAAGGGTTTTATATATTAAATCATATAAAACTTCCATCTTACTTATTTTAATATCTTGTTTGGTAGGATGAATATTAACATCAATTAAAGTAGGATCAGCATTTATTTTAAGAACAACCATAGGATATTTGCCTTCTGGTTTATAAGTATAATAAGCATCATTTATAGCTCGATTTATGTCGATATTTCTTACGATACGATCATTTACAAAAGTATTGATATCATTCCGGTTACTTCTTAATACTTCTGGTTTACAAATATAACCATATATATCAAAATCATCATTACTGGCTTGAAATTCGAGCATTTTATTAGAAACATTTAAGCCATATATTTCATGAATAGCTTTAAGTAAATTTCCACTTCCACTGGTTTTTAATAACATTCGGGCGTTATTTAATAAACTAAATTTTATATGAGGATACGCTAGAGCTAATTTTTCTAATAAATTAAGACAGTTATAATTCTCGGTAGCTTCACTTTTTAAATATTTTAATCGAGCTGGGGTATTATAAAATAAATTTGTTACTTCAATAATTGTTCCTTTGCGTAAATCACATTTTTTATCTTCTAAAATTTTACCACCTTTTATATGAATAAAACTAGAAGTTTTACCATTGCTAGTTTTTAAAGTAACCTCGGCGACACTTGCAATAGAGGGTAGAGCTTCACCCCTAAAACCCATGGTATTGATAAAAAATAAATCTTCATCATGTAAAAGTTTACTTGTAGCATGGCGAAAAAAAGCTAAATGGGCATCTTCTTCATCCATTCCTTCCCCATTATCAATAACACGAATACTTTTTAAACCACCATTTTCTAATTCGACAGTTATTTCACTTGCTTTAGCATCAATACTATTTTCGACTAATTCTTTTACAATACTAGAACATTTTTCGACAACTTCACCCGCGGCAATTTTATTAGCTAAGTCATCACTCATAACTTTTATTTTACTCATTTTTTATTCCTCACTTAAACTACTTCTTATTTCATAATTATTAATATTTGTAACTATCATACATTCCTCTTTGATATTAATAAAACCTAAACCTGGAATAACTAAATCACTATTTTGAGGAATCTTTATTTCCACACCTATTTGTTCTTTATATTCTTTTTTTATAGAAACGTTATTTAAATAACAAACTATTTTATTAGCTTCTTTAAAAGATAAATATAAATCATTATTAATTATAATAGTACTAGCTTGTTTTAAATTATAGGATAAAGGTTTAATTTCCCCATTAGGAAGAGATGAATTCATATTATAATAAGTAAAACCAGGAGTATCATAAACGGCAATATCATCTATCATAAATTTCATAAATCTTAAAGTTGTATTTTTTTCTTTACTAGTTAAAACTTCTTTTTTAATATTATTATCTTTTAATAAATTGTTTAAAAATGTCGATTTTCCAGCATTAGTAATACCCATTAAAAAACAAGTATTATAGCCTAATTTTGCCGTATATTTTAGAATATTTATTTTACTAAAATGAGCTATACTACTGCAATAAGATATTTCGCTAGTTATATTATAAACTTTTTTTAACCAATTACTTATTTTAGAATATTTCATTTCTTTTCTTAAGATATCACATTTACTAATTAATAATACTTTAGGTAGTTTAATACTTTTAAATATATTAATATTTTCTTCATTAATATTTAAAAAATCTATTAAGAAAAAAACTACGCCTTTTCTTTTATTAATTGTCTTAATTAAATCAGCATTAGAAATTAAATCATTTTCTTTTACTTCGCCATAATGTTTTAAGCGAAAGCATCTTTCACATAAATCATTAGTAAGTTTAGGCGTATATCCTAAAGCATCTTTATTGGTATTTTGCAAAGTTATACCACATCCATAACAAATTTTATTCATAATATTGACCTTTTTCTAGTATATTTTTCTTTTTTAAATAAAAATAGACAAATTTTTCCATAAAACGATTTATTTTAGTCCCAAATTTTTCATATTCCCCGATAGGATTAACTAATATGGAAGTAATACCTATTCGATTAGCTCCTAAGATATCCGTGAGTAATTGATCCCCAATCGCGGCAATTTCAAATTCTTTAAATTTATATATTTTCATTATTTTTAAATATTTCTTTTTAAAGGGTTTTTTACTAGATGCTGATACATCAACATTTAAAATATCTTTAAAAGGGCTTAATCTTTTTTTATTACTATTAGATAAAATAATTACTTT
>CANROL010000059.1 GCA_947632255.1 uncultured Bacilli bacterium | reverse complement strand
TAAAAAATCTGTAGGAGGTATTATCGGGGGAGGCTTTGATGTTATTTATTTAATTGCCCAAAAGTTAGTTAAAAAAAGTAATGATGATGGCTTTTTAGTAGGATCTCGGGGTTCAGTTGGATCGAGCTTTGTTGCGACGATGATGGGTATTACGGAAGTTAATTCGCTTCCGCCTCATTATCGTTGTCCTAATTGTAAACATAGTATTTTTGATGATGAAAATGGTAATCCTCTGGGTGCAACTTATAAAAGTGGTTTTGACTTACCTGATTTAAACTGTCCTAAATGTGGTACTAAAATGACGAAAGATGGGCAAGATATGCCATTTGCCACCTTTTTAGGCTTTAATGCTGATAAAGTTCCTGATATAGATTTAAATTTCTCGGATTTAAATCAAGCGGCCGCGCATGAATATACTAAAGTTTTATTTGGTGTTGATAATGTCTATCGGGCTGGAACTATTGGTACTGTTGCCGATAAAACCGCCTTTGGTTTTGTAAGAGGGTATGCCGAAGCCCATGGCATAACTATAAATAATGTTGAAATTGAAAGATTAGCCCTAGGTTGTACTGGTGTTAAAAGAACTACTGGCCAACACCCAGGAGGAATAGTCGTTATCCCCGGTTACATGGATGTCTTTGATTTTACCCCATTTCAATATCCCGCCGAAGATATTGATGCTACCTGGCGAACTACCCATTTTGATTATCACGCGATAGACCAAGATGTTTTAAAACTAGATATATTAGGCCATACTGATCCCACCCAACTTCGTATGATTCAAGATTTACTTCATATGGATGTTACAACTGTTCCTTTAGATGATAAAGAAACGATGGGTATATTTTTATCACCCGAACCTTTAGGTGTTACTAAAGAGCAAATTTTAAATGAAACTGGGACTTTAGGTATACCGGAATTTGGGACTCCCTTTACAATTGGTATGCTTGTAGATACTAAACCTAAAACTTTTGCCGAATTAATAAAAATCTCTGGTCTATCCCATGGAACTGATGTATGGTTAGGTAATGCCCAAGAATTAATTAAAAATAATGTTGTTCCTTTTTCAGATGTTATTGGTTGTCGTGATGATATTATGGTATATCTCATGTATAAAGGCATGGCGCCAATTAAAGCTTTTAAAATTATGGAATTTGTTCGTAAAGGTAAAGCCTCTAAAGATCCTGAAGGTTGGGCTAAATTTAAAAAAGATATGGAAGATGCTGGTATTGAAAAATGGTTTATTGATTCATGTGGTAAAATAAAATACATGTTCCCTAAAGCCCATGCCACTGCCTATGTTATGAGTGCCTTTCGTATCGCTTATTTTAAAGTTCATTATCCTGGTGTTTATTATGCTACATATTTTTCCACTCGTTTTACTGATTTTGACTTAGAAACGATGGTTAAAGGTTATGATGCGATAAAAAGTAAAATAAATGAAATAATAAATAAAGGTTATAGTGCGACGAATAAAGAAACAAGTGTTTTAGAAACTTTAAAACTTAGCTTAGAAGCAACAGCCCGTGGTTTTAAATTTGGTAACATAGATATTGAAAAAAGTGATGGTAAAAACTTTATTTTAGCCGAAGATGAAAAAACTTTAATTTGTCCATTTAGAACTTTAGATGGCCTTGGTGATGCTGTTGCTACCAAAATAATTGAAGAACGTAATATTAAACCATTTTATAGTATTGAAGATTTTCAAATGCGTGGTCATGTTAATCAAACGACAATTGATAAACTAAAATCTTTAGGTATCTTTGGTGATTTACCTGAAACAAGTCAATTAAGTTTATTTGATTTTGTTTAATCTAAATCTAGGACTTTTTAGGACCTAGATTTTTTCTAAAAATTATGCTATAATTAAATTACTAAGTAACCTCATATTTACTTAGAAAGCACCATACAAGCTCTTTTTATAGCCTGTATGTCATAGGGACTTACTTCATTAAGTCCCTAATTTTTTTATAAAAAATTATATTGTTCCTACCATTCGACAAAATATTTAAAATAAATTTTATATAATCATAATATGGTGATTATATATGACTATCTATATAGATTTAATATTTCTTATTAATTTATTTTTTGACTTTTTTCTTTTATTAACCATTAATATTGCTCTAAAACGTTATACTAAAATATTTAAAATATTACTAGGTGCCTTAAGTGGTAGTCTTTCTTTAATTAGTTTATTTATTCCTTTTAATTCCATCTTCTTATTTTTCTTTAAATTATTATTAGGTTTATTAATGTGTCTAATATCTTTTGGTTATAAAAATATTAGATATACTTTATCTAATATATTATATTTATATATGACTAGTATTATCTTAGGAGGTTTCCTTTATTATTTAAAACTTGAATCTAAAATAACATTATATTATAAAGGCCTATCTTTTAGTTATCTTCTTTTAATTATTATAGCACCTCTTGTTTTATTTGTATTTCTTAAAAGTTTAAAAGTTCTAAAAGAAGTTCAAAACTATTATTATAAAATAACTATTATTTTAAGTAATAATTATGAATTAACCACGACAGCTTTTTTAGACACTGGTAATAAATTAATTGATCCTATAACTAATAAACCTATTATTTTAATTAATAAAAAATTAATAAATAGTGAAATTAAAATCCATTCACCCATGTATGTACCTTATAATACTATTAAAGGCCATGAATTATTAGAATGTATTAAACCTAAGAAAATTATTATTAATAATCAAGAATTAACTAATTATTTATTAGGTTTAGTTAATAATTCTTTTAAATTAAATGGTATAGAATGTTTACTAAATTATCAAATATTGGAGGATATTAAATGATTAATAAAATAATTGCTTGGTTAAAAGCCAAGTATAATGAATGCTTTTTTGTGGGGGCAACTGATAAACTACCACCTCCATTAAGTGAAGATGAAGAACGCGATTGTGTTATAAAGGCTAGCGCAGGTGATATTGAAGCCAAAAATAAACTCATTGAACATAATTTACGTTTAGTTGTTTTCTTAGCTAAAAAATATGAAAATACTGGCTATGAAGTAGAAGATTTAGTTAGTATTGGTTCTATTGGTTTAATAAAAGGAATTAATACTTATAAATTAGATAAAAATATTAAATTAGCTACTTATGCTTCTCGTTGTATATCTAATGAAATATTAATGTTTCTTCGTAAAAATAAAAAAAGAAGGGGAGAGATTAGTTTTGAAGATGCTCTTAATTATGATGCTGAAGGTAATGAATTACATCTAGAAGATATATTAGGTACTGAAGTTGATTATGTTCCTAATGAATATGAAAAAATATTAAATAAAGAAATCTTAGAAAAAGAAATAGAATCTTTAGATCCAAGAGAAAAAGAAATTATGACTCTGCGTTATGGACTTAATAATACGGAAGAATATACCCAAAAAGAAGTTGCCGAAAAATTAGGTATATCCCAAAGTTATATTTCTCGTATTGAAAAGAAGGTGATAAAAAGATTAAAACAAACTTTAAAATTATAAATAAAAAAAGAAGCCCAAACTTCTTTTTTCTTATTCTAAACCTTCAACTTGATTATCATCACTTGGAGTATCTTCATTTTCTTCAGGTATTTCTTCGGTTGGTCCTCCAATATCTGGTATATTTGTATCTATATTAGCCTTAGCTTTAATAGTAAGACCATTACTCATATTTTCTTTATAAATACTATAAGCTGTTTTTATGACAAAAGTATAATCACTAATCGATGGATTAACATTATAAGTATAAGTATTATCCGTCGTGGTTCCCAGTTCTGTTAAATTACCTTCACTATCTTGTAAATATATTTGATAAACTATACCACCAATTTTAGTATTAATATATTCCATTCTTTTATCATAATATTGTTGTTTTAAACTATCATAAAATTTCCAATAATCTGCCGTATTAAACATTTCTTCAATCGCGGTTGGATTTATAGCATCAGGTAGGGCAATAGGATCCCACTTTAAAGTAATTTTAGTTCCATCAAATGAAGCTGTTCCATTTGTCGCATCACTTAATCTTGCAAATCTAGTAGAAACTTCTGATGGTTCATAACCACTGACAAAATATTCTGTTAATTGTAAATCTTTAGGAGTAAATTCACTAGCTAACATTGTTGGATAAGTTTCTTTTTCAATTGTTACAGAACTAATACCCGAAGGTCTTTTAAATTTAGAATTTTTCTTATATACCTTAGTTGCAACTTTACTCATTATTCCCTTACGAGCATTAATACCTAAAGTACTTGTTAAGAAAGGTTTACCTTTACCAAGACTATCATAACCATACCATAAAGCAATTGAATAATCTGGTGAATAAGTTATATTCCAGTGATCAGGAGTAACACCTTTACCACTTAATCCCCATTGTTTAGCACTAACTCCATCTAGAGTTGTTGTTCCACCTTTCGCGGCGATTTCAGTCCCACTTATTGAGAAGTTACCTCCAACACCACCACTTCCGGCGGTTACTAACATATTAGTAATTAAATAAGCTGTTTGTTCACTCATAACTCGCGTTTTTGTAGCATTATGTGTAATACTACTATCATCTTCTAAATAAACGACTTTCGTAAAAGCATAAGGCTCAATATAATAACCCCCGCGTCCAAATGCCGCATAAGCAGCACTCATTGTTAAAGGATCTGCACAGTTTACACCCCCAATAGCCGCGGCTTCAAATAGGGTAGAGCCATAATTAATTCCTAAACTATGAACAAAATCAGCAATCTTATCAATTCCTACTTCTTGGGCAACTTGTTGAAAAGCTTGAACCGCGGTAACATTAACTGAATTAACTAATGCATTTCGCATTGTCATAGCTCCATTATTTTTACGATTAGAGTTAGCAACACTTTGACCAGTGGAAAAATACCATTTTTCATCTAAGAATATCGTTCCTGGGGAACCATGTAAATATTCAATATAAGGTCCATAGTCAAATAATATTTTAGCAGTTGAACCAGGTTGTAATCTTACACCTTTGGTCGCATCATAATTATCTTTGCCCACTGCTCTATTAGTTCCTTGAGGCATATAATTTCTACCACCAGATAACGCTAAAACTGATCCATCTACTACACTCGTAATAGCCATGCCAAATTGCACTTTATCATTTGCAAATTTATATAATTTTCCATCTTCTAAATCATTTAAAACATCCTGTATTTTTGTATCTAAAGTTGTATAAATAGCCATTGGTACTTGTTGAGGATCATCCCCAGTTTCTTTTTTAACTTGTTCAATTACAAAATCAACAAAAGCTTGATATTTATAAGTTTCATCGCCACTGTGGTCTACTAATAAACTTTGAATAGGAATACTCTCAGCAAATTCTTTTTCATCTTTAGAAATATATCCATGTCTTTCCATTAAATTTAAAACCACAGTCTGTCTACTTTTTGCATTATTAGGATTACTATAAGGATTATAATAATTTGGATTATTAAACATTCCTACTAAAAGAGCCGCTTCCGGTAAAGTAAGGTCGGATACTGATTTTCCAAAATAATATTTACTTGCTTGCTCAACACCTGTAATAGAACCATAATAATAATATGAACTACCACCTAACCATTGAGAATTTAAATAAAATTCAATAATTTCTTCTTTAGTATAAACCGCTTCTAATTTGAATACAGCCATATAAATATCTGAAAATTTTCGAATGATACCTTTAATACCTTCAGTTTCTTTAGTTGAAAATTTATTTTTGATAACTTGCATTGATAAAGTAGAAGCACCACCGGCATTTTTACCTGCTAACTGACCTAAAGAAGCTTTAAAAAACCGCGCGGCATCAAATCCATTATGTTGAAAAAATCTTGAATCTTCAGTTGCAATTAAAGCATCGATTAATACTTCTGGTAAATCATCATAAGTAATTAATTTAATATCCCCAGATTCTCTTCCATCTGAGCCCAGTCTCGCAATTTCTGTTTTTCCATCATTCGCATATATAACTGATGATTCTTTATTATATAATTCAGCTGGTACAAAATCTGGTGAAGTAATAATTATATATAATGCAAATGCTAATATTCCTGATGCTCCAATTATTCCTAGACTTACTAAAATAATTAAAATAGCATTTTTTATACTAAATTTTCTTTCTTTTTTAATTTTATTCTTCTTTTCTTTTTTTTCTTTCTTTGGTACTTTTTCTTTCTTTTTTAACTTAGGTAATTTCATTTAATTCAACTCCTTTAATAGCGTATCTACACCTTTAATATAATCTAAACCTATATTATAATTATACAATATTTTAATACCTTTCTCTTCTATTATATTATAAGGAATACTTTTTCTTGAATTATTATTAATAAATTCTAATAAATCAGTTCCTTTAAATATATAATAATTACTATTCATACTAATTATTAAAAAACCAATTCCTCCATGCTTAATAATTTTAGTTAAATGTTTAATTTGATGTTCATGAATATTACTTAAAGGAAAAGATGTTGTACTATGACATTCTTTGGCATCGAACTCAACATATTTTCCTTTATATATTCCATTGTAATCTAATGTTGAAGGTTCTTTAAAATAACCTTTTTTAATCGTCATATTACTATAATCTACATCAACAATACCTATTGGTGTTGGTTTTTTATATATAACTGCAATATCTTTTTCGACATAATATTTACATGCTTCATTAATTATTTCTTCTAAATCCATTCCTCGGTTTTTATAATTAATTGAACTTTTATAAGTTTTTTTTATATTTCCAGGGTAATTCATTTCCTCACCTATATAGATTATACAATAAAATAAACAAAATAGCTATTATTTATCTACCATTCCTTATTATTTGACGATTATTTTGCAATGTTTTGTCGAAAAAAAGGAATGTTAATGCAAAAATATTTTTAATATGTTATTTTATATATGGTGATTGTATGAAAAATGAAGTTTTAATTAATGAAGTCTTAAAAGAATTAGATGATTTAATTCTTAAATTTGATACTTATTATACTCTTAAAAATATAAATCAAAAAAGTGCTATGACAAAATAATTATTAATTAAAAAGTCAAGTGCAACTTTTAGAATAATCAATAATAAATATTAAATGTGATTTTATGCCGAGAAAA
>CANROL010000058.1 GCA_947632255.1 uncultured Bacilli bacterium | reverse complement strand
TTATTAAATAACTTTTCATTATTTAATATTAAGTGTCTTGCCAAAACAAAAGCATCCATGATAGCTATACTTACTTCTGTTGCTATTTTAGATTTTAAAATAGTGGCAAGCATGGCTACACCTTGTTCGGTAAATACACGAGGATTATACCTTCGCCCTCCATGACTTGGTAAACTTGAGGTCGAAATTTTCGACCTCAAATTTTCATGTTCTTGATTTTTTAAAATAAAACTGTATCTTTCAGGGAATTTAAGAGGATTATTTTTAACAGCTTCATTAATTCTTTTAGTTTCGACTTGATATAGTTTAGCTAGATCACTATCAAGCATTACTTGTTTACCTCTTATTTCATAAATCATATTTTTAATATCTTCTTCATTTTTAATTACTAATTCATTCATTTAGTACCTCCTTTATTTTCTAATTTTATTATACTATTAAAATATATGTATGTCAAACATAATTTCTAATATAATTTAAAAAAATAAGCATATATTATAGGGGTGAAAATTATGCTTATTGCCCATCGTGGTTTAGTAAAAGAAAAAGTAAAAGAAAATACCATCCCAGCTTTTCTTGGAGCTATAAATAGTGATAAATATGCAGGCTTTGAATTAGATATATATACCAGTAAAGATAAAGAATTTATTGTTCATCATAGTCCTTTAGTAAATGGTAAATTAATATCAACTTTAAGTAAAAAAGAATTACTAAAAGCTCATATTGTTAAATTAGAAGATGTTTTAAAATTAAAAACAGATAAAATAATTTTAATAGATATTAAAGATATAAATATTAATACTAATAAATTAAGTAAATTGCTTAATAAGTATCAAGATAAAAATATCTATGTTATGAGTTTTTTTAATATAGTTATAAAAAAGTTATTAAATAATTCATTTAAAGTTGGCGTATTAAATTATGTTTTAAATAGTACTAATTATTATCCTTATGATTTTATTGGTTTAATCTATGATTTAGTAGATTTAAAAACTATAAATAAATTTAAAGAGTTAAATATTGAAGTATTTTTATATGCTATAAATAAAGGGGATTTATTAGAATATTCTAATGTTTATTATATAGTTGATGATAAAGATATATTTATAGTATAATATTTATTGAGGTAATTATGAAGGAATTTAGACAATTAGGAGCTTATGCTTTAATAATAAAAGATAATAAAATTTTATTAATTCATAAAAAAGGTGGTCCTTATGATGGTAAGTTAGATTTACCAGGAGGAACGATTGAATTTTTAGAAAGACCAATTGAAGCATTAAAAAGAGAATTAAAAGAAGAAGTAGGAATTGAAATCAAAAATGCCGAATTATTTGATGTAGATTCGGTTTCTTTTGAATGGGAGTGGCAAGAAGAAAAAATAAAAGTTCAGCATATAGGCATATTTTATAAAGTAAAAGATTTTAATAATGAAGTAAAAAAAGAGATGGAAGTTAACGAAATAAATGATGATTCTTTAGGGGCAGAATTTATCGAAATAGATAAACTTTCAAAAAACAAATTATCTAATATAGCAATTATGGAATTAGAAAAATTAGGTTATAGTTTTAATGATTTTTCTTAACTAAATACATAAATGGGGGAATAATTAGAATAGCTAGTATTAAAGATATATATGGTAAAACAAAATATAGTCTTAATTCATTTACATAATTAAAAGCAAATGTTTTATCAATAAATAAAATAATAATAGCAATAATAATTGTAGTAACTAATTTATTATGTTTTTCTGGTAGAGTTTCTTTAATAGAATATATAGCCATCACTAAAGTAATAAATAGATCAAATACCCAAACAGTTGAAATAACATTTTCTACTTTTTCAATAAATTTAAATATTTTTAATTGTTTTAAAACCATGTATTCAGGAAATCTAAAAATTAAAGATAAAGCTTCTCCAAAGACACCATTTATAATTAAAATAGTTAGAACTAAAAAAGCAGAGGCTAATAAATAAAACTTAGTATAATTTTTTATATTGGGTTTTAAATGCAAAGTTAAAATATTTGGAAATGCCGATATTCCGGTAAAAGCTAAAGTTGTTTTTAAAGATTCTAATGGGGTATGCGTTAAAATAGGTAGAAAATTTGTAATTTCACAATCTTTTATTAACCCAATAAAACCAAATATAGATAAAACTATACTAATAACAATTAAAGAAGCTGCCACCCGATTAATAATTTTTAAACCTTTAAAAGCACAATAAATACCTATAATTATAAATGGAATAACAACATATAACTGAGGAGTATTAACAAGTAAGAAACTAATAACAAAGACAATATATAAAACTGTGGTATAAATAACTAGAAATATACTTGAAATGAGCATTAAAGCTTTAGCAATAAAACCAATTGGTTTATTTTTTTTATATAAATCTTTTAAAGTTTGATTTTCTTTTTTAGTAATTATTTTTTGATAAAAGTAAGTGATAATTAAACCTAGACAAATACCTAATAAAGAGGGTAAATAAGTATCTTTACCTGTAAAAGAAATAAGCATTGATATACCAAAACCTAAAAATAGACTTCTAGTTAAGAAATAAACTATGTAAGCATTATTTTTCATTTTCCACCTCAAATATTAAACCTTTCTTATTTATTTTTAAATTTAAATCATAAGTAATATTTTGCTTCATCCATAAGTTAGGAGCTTCAATACGATATTTATTATAATAAAGTTTACCAATATTTAAGGCATTAGATTCATAAGTTTTCATAATATTTAAAATATTATCCATTTTTTTAGTTATAACTTTGGTAAATATCTTTTGTAATTCTTCATATGATTTCGTTTCTTTTAAATTATAACCACAAGAATCTTGATATATACGACCATACAAAGAACCTGTTATTTTAACTTCTTTATTAGTTGGTTTAATATCAATATTAGATTGGTATATACTTACAACCGTTTTATTATCTTTATTACAATAATGTTCAAAAAGAATTGCCGTAGTTTTAAAATTATTTAAAAGATTAACAATTGATGCTTCGTCATTAGTAATAATTGTTTGTAAATTAAAATCTTTAAATATAGCCATACCTTTTAAAACTATTTCTTTTTCTTTTAAACTAAAAACTGGAGCTAGGGCATCTTCGCCTTTAGTAATAATTTTATTTAAAGTTTTGGTAAATGGTTCATAGTAACCAGCCGAAGATGAGTCACTACTATGTTCTAATAAATCAGTAATAAAAGTACTAGCAATAGGTTTTTCTTTGGTGGTAGTTTTAATTATGTCTTTAGCTTTGGCATCTTTTGCTACACATAAATATATTTCATTACGAAATTGGGAACCACGAATAATAAATTCGGCAACATCTTTAAAATAGTTTTTAGCAACTTCTTCACTAATTAAAACAATATCAACATGATCATAATAAGGAACTTTATCCATTAAGTTACCATTTTTTAAAAAAGCTTCGGTGATAGTTTTTCCTTTAGAAGATACAGTATAAGTAGAAGTAGCACCTGATGTTTCACCACTTTTTTTAGTACTTAATATTTCATAAGTAACTACATAATTATCATCTTCATAATCAATACCGACACCTGAGATAATCGCTAAATCATTTAATTCATTATAATCATAGCAGCCGCTTAAAATAAAGGGAATAAGAAGTAATATTAATAATTTTTTCATATATTTTCACCTTGTTTAGTTAAATTCTTTTTGGTAAGCATTTTAGTTCGTTTAGTATCTTCTTTAGTTGGGGATTTTAAAATTGTTTTATTAAAGTAAGTTTTATTATGAGGAACAAATGGGAAGAAGTATGGTTTTCCAAAAGAATATATATCATTCATTTTAATAAAGAAATAGAATAAACCAAAGACAATTCCTAAAATACCATAGAAAGAGGCTAAAATAAGAAAAATAAATCTTAAGTAACGAAGAGCATTAGAAACTTCTATTTCGGTAAATATTAAACTGGAAATAAAAGTAAGAGCAATTGTAATAATCATAATCGGTGATACTATACCCGCGGATACTGCAGCATCACCAAGTATTAAAGCCCCTAAAATAGAGATTGCACTACCATAAGCAGTAGGGAAGCGAAGATCACTTTCTCTTAATACTTCACAAATAAATAACATTATAAAAGCTTCAAAGATGGCGGGGAAGGGAACACCATCTCTTTGAATACTAAAACTAACCAGTAAGGGAGTAGGAATAGTTTCTTGATTATAATTAGCTATCGCAATATAAAAAGCAGGAACAATCATGGATAAGAAAAAACAACTAAGTCTAACCATTTTAAGAAAGTTTACATTAGTACTTTTGTGATATGCATCAATACCAGGATTAATAAAATCCGCGAAGAAAGCAGGAAGAATAATAACAAAAGGGGAAGTATCAACCATGATAGCAACTTTGCCTTCAAGTAAAGCTCTAGAAACATTATCTGGGCGTTCAGTGATTAAATAAGTAGGGAAGTGAACTTTTGATTCATCAATAATTAATTGGCCAATCATCGAAGAATCAATTATCCCATCAATATCTATTTTACTTATTTTATCTTTAACTTCATTTATTAATTCTTCTTCGGCAATATCATCAAAATAAATAACCCCAACTTTAGTTTTAGTCTTACGACCAATTATAAATTCATCAGTTTTTAATGTATTAGATTTAAGTCTTCTTTTTACTAAACCTAAATTAATTTGATAATTTTCGGTAAAAGCATCTTTTGGCCCATTAGTCGCTGGTTCTGTTTCAGATGGAGCAACACTTCTATTTATGTCTGCTTTAGTTTCAATTGCTAGTACTTCATCTTGTCTAATAATAATTGTAAAACCATTAGTAATAAAAAATTCTATTTCATCATAATTATTTATTTTTACAGTATTAGGTCCAGGTAATATACTATCTAAATTATATATTTTTTTATTTTTATTGGTACTAATACTACTTAAGTTTTTTAAAATATAATCATTTACTTTATCACTAGATGATACAGTTTCTAAATATAATACATAAACAGTATCTAATAAAGATAATTTAATTTTCTTTATAGTTAGATCAGGGACTTTATTAAATTCTTCTTTAAGACGTTTAACTAAACGATTTTCCATAGACTTCACCTAATTTTATTATGTTAAAATATATTTAATATATACAAAATATTAAATTGGAATGTCGAAAAATGATAAGTTTTGTCGAACAGCTTGAAATGAGTAATTTATTGTATTAAGATACATTTTTATGAAAGGAGTTTAACTATGTTAACGGAAATTGACTTTAAGTTTTTAAATGATGATTTAACTTTTAAATATGTTTTTTCTCATGATTATATTTTAAAGTACTTTATTAATTTATTTTTAGATTATATTAATTCTTCTTTAACATTTAATATTATTAATGTATCACCACAAGCTTATTTAATGCCAAATAATAAAACTATTAATCTTTATTATGGTGATATTGTTGCTAATTTATCTAATGGGGATATAATTTCTTTAGAAATGTATAAAAATACTTTTACGATTGATGATTATAACAAAAGCTATGCTTATAAGTGTCGTATCTTTGCTAATCAATTAAAGAAAGTAAAAAATAAAAAAATAGATTATAAAAATATGAAAAAGGTTATAAGTGTAAATTTAATAAAAGGAAATTTTAATAAATGCAATAATAAATTAGTAAACTGTTATCGATTTAAAAATGACTTATTAAATATAGTCGCTAGAGATAATACAATTATGTATCTAGTGAGATTTGACTTGGTTGATAAAATGCCATATAATGTAGATGAACATAAATTTATAACTTGCTTAAGATTAATAAATAGCAAAGATATAGAAGAATTAATGAAATATAGAAATGGAGGTGAAATTATGCAAGATATTATTGATTATGTATTTGAATGGAATAGAGAATCATCAAAAAATGGTTTAGAAAGATTAATTGAAGATAGAAGTACTGAAGCAGAAGATAAATGTCTTACTAAAGTAGCAAAAAAAATGATACATAAAAATATGGCTATTGATGATATTATGGAACTTACTGGTTTGTCAAAAACAGAAATATTAGATTTAGAAAATTCTAATATTTGAAATTTTAAATTTCAAATATTATAAAAATTAATATTGACTTCAAAAGTTATTTAGTGTATTATTAAATAGAAGTTTTTGATGGAGTAGTACTCAAGAGGCTGAAGAGGGATCCCTGCTAAGGATTTAGGTCGGCGAATGCTGGCGCGGAGGTTCAAATCCTCTCTACTCCGCCATAAGTAAATAACCTCCCATTTTTGGGAGTTTTATTATGCAATAAATTAGAAAGTAAAAATTATTTACTTTTAGTTAAACAATTTGATAGAATAGATTTAGGAGGGATATTGTGATAGAAGAGTTTGATAAATATTTAAATAAAGATTTTGATAATATAACTAAAGAAGTATTATTAGAATTAAAAGATTACTATTTAAATTATTTAAATAATCCTACAAAAAAAGAAAGTATACGGTTACTACTTGCAGTTGAAAGATTTCATTATGTTGTTAAGGCTCGTAGAGTAGTAAATATTATATCGAATGAAGATGGGGAGTCATTAGAAGATTTTATGTGGGGATTATTACCACCAAAAAAAGATTAATTGCTTTTTGGTGGTAATAAATCTATACCACTTTTTTTATTAAAGGGATTACATTTTAATAATCTTTTTATTATTAAATATAAAGCTTTGGGTAAATTATAAGTTTCTAAAGCCATAATAGCATAATTACTACATGTAGGATAAAAGCGACATGCACTATGCATGTGGGTAGGAGTTACTTGATATAGTTTAATTAATTTTATTAATATTTTTTTCATGAATTAATTGTAACACTAAATATTAAACATATCAAGTAAATGTAAAGCATATTTATTATTAGCAATATGTTTTAATTGTTGCTTTAAAAGATTAGTAAAAATTGGTAGGGGAAATGTTTACACAATTTACTAAATAGCTATTGACTTTTAATTTTTTTAATCATATAATTAGGGTAACAGTTTTAGATGGCATATTGTTGTTTAAAAATATGAAAGGAGATAGGTTTATGAATGAAGAAAAGAACAAAAAATTAGGCATAATAATTGGTGTAGTTCTTCTTCTCGTTGTTTTAGCGGTTGTTATTTGGTTACTCCTTGGCTCTAAATCTT
>CANROL010000057.1 GCA_947632255.1 uncultured Bacilli bacterium | reverse complement strand
GATTTATCTTCTAATGAATATTTTATAAAATCTAAATCTAAATCACGAGTTGCACGGCGTAAATCATTTGAAATACTGTGCATAACAACTCCACCTTTTATAGTTACATTTTTATTAAATCTACTTTTAGAGATTTTTAATAAAATTATATCTTGTGCAACTTTTGCTACTGCATCAGCATTTTTATAACCCATTTCTTCATATTTTTGGACTAATTCATATAAATTCATTAGAAAACCTCCTTTTGAATAATATCTAGTATTCGTTCTTCTTGACTATAATTTTCCAAATATTGTTCTATTTTCCAGTTTTGTAAATCATCAACAATATTTCTATAATTTAATATAACTTCTTTATAATAATCAAATGGAATACTTTTCTTATTTTTTATAAGTTCTATTAACATTTTTTCTTTATTATAAATAGTTATAGAAACACCCTCAAATATTATATTTTCCTTTCCAAGTTCAAATAAGTTATCATTTGCAAAAAACTGTTTTATTCTCTTATCTTTTATTCTTACTGCATTTCTTTTAGTTGCTAAACATATCTTATCTGGTATTACATCTGTTAAATTATGATAATAATATGCAGACTCTCCTGTAATAATCGCTTGAGGGTATTTTTTAACAATAACTTCTAAGTAGTGAACATTTTTCTTATCAGAATAAATACCCTTTTCAATTTTAAAAATTTTCTGCTCTTTTACTGCTTTTTTTAATTGATAATTTGACTTATATTCATTTAATAATTCTTTATGTGTATATAACATTTTTATCACCACTTTAATTTTAATTTAAATGCTCACATTAGTCAATAGATGTGTGAGTAATTAGTGCAATTTTTTTGTATAAAGGCTATTTCTTAAATCAGCTCATTATGTTACTTTAGGTAGTAAACTCAAACATAGCCTACATTGACAACCTTTAAAATTTTTTCAAAAAAACTATAAAATTATCTTTTTTGTATTATTTTTTTCGTTCTTTTTTAACACGACTGTATTGTTGATTTTTAAAAGTGTTATCTTAAGTTTAGAACAACAAAACTCTCTAAATGATATGTATAACTAAACATATCAAATATTTTATATGATATTAATTCATATTTAAATTCTAATAATTTTATATCTCTTATTAAAGTGGCAACATCACATGATATATAAATTATTTTAGATGGTAATTTAGATAAGATAAAATTAATAGTATTCTTATCTATTCCACTTCTAGGTGGATCTAATATTAAAGTATCAAAATCTATTTCTAATTTACTAACTGTTTTAGCAACATCCCCTAAAACAAATTTAGCTGAAGAATTATTTAATTTAGCATTATAAGTTGCATCTAATACGGCATTAGGAATTATTTCAACACCAATTACATTAGCATAATTACTAGCAATTATACTTAAAGTACCTACACCACAATATAAATCTAAGACATTTTTACTATCTTTTAAATTATTTTCTAATTCTTGAAATATTTTAGTGGTTATATATGAATTAACTTGAAAGAAGGCATCATAACTTATTTTAAATAATTTATGATAAATTCTTTCATAATAAAAATTATTTCCATAGATAGTTTCATTATTATAAACAATACCTATTAACTTTATTTTTTCTTTTAAATTATTAATATCTATATTTAACTTATCTTGGCTATTAATAATTAATAATATTTCATTATTACTATTACATCTAATTATTAAATCACCATTTTTAATATTTAATAATTTATAATTATCTATAACTGTATTTATATTATTATTTGCTATAAAACATTTAGAAATAGATATTAAATTATGAGTTTTATTTTCGTAAAAACCTATTTCTTCATTAATTATTTTTAAACTTAATTTATTACGATAATAATAATTATTTTCATTGTTAATTATTTCTAAATTATTGACATTTATTTTATTTTTAGTTAACAATTCTTTTACTTTATTTAATTTAAAATTTAGTGTATCTTCATAATTTAAATTTAATAATTGACATCCACCACATTTATTAAAATATGGACAGATACTATCTATTCTTTTAGGGCTTGTTTTAAGATATTTAGTAACTATTGCTTCACTAAATCTTTTTTTATTATTAATTATTTTTATATTAACTAATTCATTAGGTAAAGCATTATATACAAATACTATTTTATTATCAATATGAGCTATACCTCTTCCAAAGTAATCTAAACTTTCAATTAAAATATTTTGATACATAATACCACCCATAAAGATTATAACAAATTTTTAGAAAAGAAAAAATACTACTTTCATTTTTGTAGTATTTTAAATTTAAAATCTTTTTAAGTTATCAATAGTAAGTCGGTTTTCAATTTCTGTAATACGTAAGTCGATTTCATTTTTTAATTTATTCAATTTTTGTCCTGCAGTCATATTACCTGTATTATCAATTTTAAATATTTGAGATCTTTGTATTGCCATTAGATAAACGTATTCTTTAATCAAAGAATTTAAAATTTGAATAGAACTATTAATATAAGCTAGGTAAACATTATTTGGCTCTAAAAGTGACAAATTAACTATTTTTTCTTCTAATTCTCTTACTTTTAAATCATAAAAATATGTTAAATTTGCAGATTTATAAGCTCGTTCTTCGGGCTTTAATATTTTATCTTGCATTACTGATTGTTTCAAAGAAAGCAAATAAGAAATTGGCACTAATTTACCTTCATATTCAACATATAATCTTTCATCTGTATAATTCATTTCATTTATATATTCATCGGCTTTATCTTTAATACTAAAAATTTGATCTTTAAATTTTTGGTATATTTCTAGTTCCATTTTATCATCATTAATACTGCTTTTAGTCCAATTTTTTAATTTATTTAATTTAAACATTATTTGCCTTTCCCATCATTACTACTTGAACTAGCTTTTCTTCTTTCTTCACGACGTTCTTGTTCGTTTAATTTAGCTTGATTTTCAATATTTGCAAATTCAGCGGCAGCTTTAGCAGCTTTAAAGAATTCTCCAGCGGTATCATTATTTAATGGTTGATTAAATGCTTCTAAATTATAAGTAGCATTTCCTTTTTGTAAATTTTGAACTGCCAAAGAAGCTTGATTTTCTTTAATTATTTCAGACATAGTTTGAATTTCCATTTTTACTTGAGCTGATTCTTTCTCTGCTCCTACGTGATGATGAACATCAGTTGCAAATCTATCTACTGATGATTTTCGAGACTTATTATATAAATTCAATGCATTAGCTCTTTCTTCAGCAGAAATATTCATATCTTCTGATCTAGCTTTTATAACATCTAATCTTAAATGTGAATTACCTTGTTCATAAGCTTTTAATTCTGTTTCTAATCTTGCAATTTCAGATTGATTTCCTTCTTTTCTTGCTTTTTCAAGTTCTTCTTTCGTAGTATCTATAGCTCTTTGAACATTAGCGTTAGCATAATATTCATACGAATGTTTGTCAATATAATCTTCAGCAGTTGCTTTTACATTATTAACAACTTTTAATATTTTGTCACTAGCATTTTTTTCAGATTTTAAGGCTCCAGTAGCACCTCCAACCCAATCTTTTGCTAATTCAAATTTATCAGTTCCATATTGTTTCATATAATTCAAACGTCCACCGGCAGCTTCTATTCTTGCTCTAGATCCTAAAGTACTAGATGCGGCTTTACCAGCATTTTTAGGGATATCACTAATTTTGTCCGTCTTTCTTCCATCCCATGCTCCTCTTAAATTACCTTTGGCCCCAGCAGTTAAAGCTCTACTAAATCTATTCATAATTGGTTTATCTTTATCACCAGCAAAACTTCTTATAGCAGCGGTAGCTCCTGCACCCATAGAAGCAAACATCATACCAGCACCTTTCATAAGTGATTTGCCATATTTTCCACCATCTAAGCCTGTTAATTCTTTAATTATCTGTGGTGCTTGTTTCACAAACAAAATTATTCCTACAACTACTAATACTTTAGCAATACTTATTACAAAAGGTAAAGCATCAGCATTTGAATAAGAGGCTGTTGAGAAGATATTATCAATACTACTACCAACAGTTACGATAATTATAACTGCAAAATATAAAATTGCTATTCTAATAAACACTTCTACAAAAGTTGATAAAGTGGCTTTAATCCAATTATTAAACATTTTACCTGTATTTTCATTTGGAATTATACGTGATAAAATTGGTAAAGGTGCTATTAACTCATAAACTGCTAATTTAACCAATCTTAAAGCCATATCAAAACAATAAGTTACTAAAACAAATAAAACAAAAGCTCCACATAAAATATCCAAAACAAATATATAATTAATTTTGTCATCAACAATAAATTTGGCAGCTCCTCTTATAGCCCAAAATGTTGTGTTTTTATCAGCTGATGCCCACATTTCACCGTAGGTTTGACCAGAATTTGTTGTCATAGGTATACAGTCAGTTTTAGGACCTACAAAATTCCCACTTTCATCTATTATTTCTTCTTCAGGAGTACAATATCCATCATTAACTACTAGAAAGGCTTGCCATACTGTTTTTGCCATAACATATCCACCTGTTCGAATAGTATTTTCATTTCCATTATCAGTACTACCAGCAATAATTTTACCAATGGTATTTTGAGTTAAAAAAGCTTCTTGAACTTTAAAGGCAAATTCAAAAATAGTTGGAATAAAAGCTATTAAAACTATAGAAATAATAACATCTCTAATTATCTTAATTGGACTTTTCTTGCCTTTTAAAGCTTCATCAGGATTTACCATATTTTTTAATAAAGAGTAAGCTACTAAAAATAGAACAATTACCCCTATTATAGTATATATTCTAGATACTAACCCATTGATAGCTTGAGTATCAATTATATTTCCACCTTGAGCTAAAACTAAAAATATTTGATAAACATAACTTATAAAAGAATAAATAATTGCGTTAAGTCCAAGCAAAACTGTAAAAAAGAAAGAGGCAATCGCATCACCAATGTCTGACCAAATGCTTAGTAAAAATAAATAATTTCCCATAAAAATTCACCTACTTTATACCACAAGTTCCAGGGCTATAAGCTCCTAAAACTGTTAATAAAAATTTTATTAATTCTGGTAATAAAAATATTATTACTACTATTATTACTCTTTTAATTGTATTTTGAGTAGCTTTTTTTATACCATCTTCATTTTTGGCTACTACTGCCTTTACATATTCTACTATTGTTAATACTACTAACATAATTATAGCAATATATTTCATTATATTAAATATAAATTGTAAATAATAGGCTGGGCTTTGAGTACTAACATTCTCATTATATTCAGGGTTACCTAAGTAACTACTACACTCTTTTGTTATTCCTAAATCTATTCCAAATATCTGTAAGCCTCCCATATTAGAATTTTCGGAAGGATCAGTTTGTACAAAGCTTTCTGTAAATTGTGAAATTTTAATGCAGTTATTATTATCCCAACTTATATTTTTTGCTATAACTGGACCAGCACATAAATAAACTTCTGGTAAGCATTCACCAGTCGCAGGAATATCATCTTTTATAGCATAGCTTGTATCTGCAGAGCCAATTGTTCCATCAGTATAATAATTGATTATATATTTACCTTTATCACCATAAGCACAAAAATGATCAATTTCTTTACTATCATTAGAATTATTATCTATTATTGAATCTGATAAACTTAATGTTTGGGGATAATCAACATCTTTAATAAAAGAAAATTCAAAATCATTCCTTTTACTTGTAGGATTATAAGATAATTTATAAGTTATTTCTGAAGGACAATAATATTCATGAGAATCATTTATAAATGCACCTGAAGATATTAAATCAAATTTATAAACTACAGGATTAGAATCATTTTTTTGCTTAATCATATTGCCATTTTCATCTAGGCCAACAGTAACTGATAAAGCATCTTTAGTATAAGTACAAGTAACACTTTTGGCATTTGTTATTGTTATTACTCCCATGAAACAGATAAATGTAAATAATGAATAAACAAATTTTTTCATTTATTCACCGCCCATTAAACTTCCACAGTCATCATCTGTTGGATTTAGCATACAATAAGTGCAATTTCTAAATGTCCCATCTTGTTCACTATATATTTCTTCCCCACCACTTACAAATTTAATGATAAAATCAATAAATGTTGGAATTAAGAATATAATTATTCCCGCGATAACACGCATTACTAAAGTTTTTATTGATTTATTTAATTCATCACTTTTATTGGATGTTACAGCTTTAAAGACATCTATTGAACCTAATACGATTATAATAATTGGTATGATTATTTTGATAAAGAATATTACCCAACCTATAGTTCTAAAGGCACCTTTTACTACTGCTTTTGAGCAAAATGCTTCTGTATTAAAATTACCATTTTCTACTCCGGGATCAGAAGCATTACCATTAGATCCTGTATTTTGTTCATTAGAAGATGAATTTGTTAATTCAAATGTTAAGCATCGGTTATTACATGAATTTACTTTTTTTAAATCATTTATTGTATAAGTTGTACCATTTAATAAATAATCAGCATATATTGTATCTAGGCAATTATATTCTGATTTCAAACTTTGATACTCAAATTTTGAAGCATTAAAATTATTAAAACACGTTACATTATCATTTATTATATTACATGTTATTAATAAATTGGGATCACCATTCCCACCAGTATTTGTTTGCATTTTATAAATACAAGTTTTTTCTTTAGTAGTTACTTCATCTACAACTTCTATAGCATAATGATAAACTGAACCTTCCATAACTTCTAATTTTAAATTATAATTAAAATTAAAGTTTTTATCAAACATTTGACTTAAATTACTTTTTGTTATTTTAAAAGTATAATGATTTTTGGTAATATTAATTTCATTACTATTTTCATCAAGTGCTATTTTTGTATCATTTTCACCATTAGTATGAACTTTAATATAATTTATATTATTTTCTTTAGTAAATGAAATAGTTACTTGTCCATCATTAAATTTTCCTTGTATATAGGCTGTTTCATTAGAACTATATGCTTTAACATTAAACATACTAAAAAAACATATAAAAACTATAAATATAATATATCTCAAGTATTTCATAAAACTCCTCCATATATTGCACAAAAAATATTAACAAAATTTATATGTCTATTATAACAAACTTTTATTTAAAAAACT
>CANROL010000056.1 GCA_947632255.1 uncultured Bacilli bacterium | reverse complement strand
ATTTAGTTAGTGAGTGAGTAGTTCGCTGAATTGCTGAAGGGTATATGTAATATATACCAGCAAGCTTGCCTTGTGGGATCCTTCAGGCAGGGGAAAGCTCACTTTTTTTTGTTATATAAAGTATTAATGATTTTAATTCTGCTGCTTGACTATTGCTAGGAACAAGTTTTAAACCATAGCTTAAATAATTATTATTTTTGCAATAAATTTTTTCTTTTATCTTTTTAATGTAATTAAAATGATTATTATTGCTATATTTTAAAGCTTGAAATAATGCACTACAGCAGCAGTCAGTTAATTGAAGAAGTCTTTTTCGTTCATTTGGAACTATTTTAATTGTTTTAATATACTGAACATCAATATTAAATTTTTTATGATTTTTTTTGTTTAAATATTCACTTAAATTTTTTTTAGAAAGATTACCTCTTGAACTAATATTAATATTTGCTTTTCCACTTTTTTCTTTCATATACCAGCATATTCTTTCATATAAATAGCCACTAAAATAATTATATATATTGTTTGAAGGAATAATATTAATGCATTTTGTATCAACGATTACATTAATGATAAGTATATCTAAATTTTTAATTATATCCATTATCATGTTTTTGTTTGGCATGCCCTTTAATAATTTCCAATGTAACTGTTCTTTTATATTCATTTCTAAATTTTGTTTTATTATATCTACATTTTTAGCTATTTCTAAATCTTTATTTTTATCAACAATTAATGCCGTTAAAATAAAGTATTTAGAACCTTTATTTATTCCTTCATCTCCAGCTTCATCAATGTATACATTATACTCATTTTTTAATTTAAAATCTATCATAAATTTTTAATTGCACAAATATAAACAATTAAATTTTGTGCAATCCATTCACTTCCTTTCTATAATTTGATTGTTAATCTTTTTAGTTTCAACTTGTTAGGTATTTTAATATTTGAAAAATTTTCTTGTAATAATAATTATAATGAAATATATCTAAAAAATCAAATATTTTTGAAATGTTAAAAAAGTTATAATATAAAATTATAATATAGCAATAATATGATAAACAATAGTATATTTAAAATAGTTGCTAAAAAGTGAATTTTATGATATATATTAATTATAAAAATTAACCTAAAAAAAGGAGTAAATAAAATGTTTAAAGAAATAAAATTATCTATTGAGAATACTAGCATACCATATAAATATGATATTAAAAAAGATGAAATAATTATAAAAACTATTTATGATTTAGAAATAGGAAGTACTTTAAAAATTTATTATGATGAAAATATATATGAAATAGTATTTAATAAAGATATATCTTTTCAAAATGGTAAAAAAGGAGAAATATTTATTAATATAAATAAGAAAGATTTAGAATTTAATTTAATTTTAAAAAATAATTTTTTAGTAAAAACTGTTTTTAAATATATAAATAAATTTATAGATAAAGATAATCTTATTGAAGAAATAAAAACATTTCTTATATTTCATATAGAACAAAAAGATTTAAATGATTTAATAAATAATATTTTAAATAATGATAAATCTTTAGAAGAATTAATTATTGAAAATGAAGATGAATATGAAAGAATATGTACTTTATTAATAAATAATAAAACTTACTTAGATATAGCTAAAAATATGAGTGATTTAGAATTAATGCTTTTAATAACTTCTTATATCGCAGTACCTTTTATTCCTAAAATAGACCAAGAAACATTTAATAATTTAATAAAAGTTGCTCAAGATTATGATTATGCTTTAGAAAATATATGGCGTTTAGGAATGAGTTTTGATGGTAAAGGTTATAATTATGATTTGTTAGATGACTTTTTTGTTAATCAAAAAGATATATGGTATTTAGGTGAATATTTAAGTGGTATATATCAAGTAAATCAAGAAAAGTTAGTAAATAAAATTATTAAAACTAATGATAAAGAATTTATTAAACAAGTTTTAAATGATGAACTTATATCAAGACACTTAGATGATAAATACCAAAAAATATTAGAAAATAATATTTAAATTTTAAAATGTATAACTACTTATAAATATATATAAGTTAAAAATTAAGAAGTTAAAATTCCTTTATTTTAGCTTTTTTTTCTGATTATTTTAGTTTATAATGGTTATAAGAGGTGTAGTATGAAAAGAGTTATTTTAGTAGATGGTAATAATTTAATGTTTCGCAGTTATTATGCAACAGCTTATTCAGGTAATATAATGCGTAATTCTAAGGGTTTTCCAACTAATGCATTATATGGTTTTGTAAATATGATTAATAAAATAATTAATGAAGAAAAGCCAGAATATATGATGGTGGCTTTTGATGTTGGAAAGAACTTTCGAAAACAAAAATATGATTTTTATAAAGAAGGAAGGCATGAAACTCCTGATGATTTAATAAAGCAAATGCCTATTGCTCGTGATATATTAAAAGCTATGGGTATAAAATATTTAGAATTAGAGCCATATGAGGCTGATGATATTGTTGGGACTCTGGCTAAAATGGCTGATTTAGATCCAGAATATGATGCCACCATTATTTCAAGTGATCGGGACTTATTGCAATTAATAAGTAATGTTGTTGATGTAAAATTATTAAAACAAACTGGTTATATTAAATATAGTCCCGAAACTTTTAAAGCTGATTATGGGATTGAACCTCTTAAAATAATTGATTTAAAAGCTCTTGCCGGTGATGCATCCGATAATATTCCGGGCGTAAAAGGTATTGGTGAAAAAACAGCCTTAAAATTATTACAAGAATATGGTTCTTTAGAAGGTATATATGCTAATTTAGATAAAATAACTGGCAAAACTAAAGAAAAACTTGAAAATGATAAAGATAGTGCTTTTATGTCTAAAGAAATAGCTACTATATATCGTGATGTTCCTTTAAATATAACTTTTGAAGATATAAAATATTTAGGTGAAAATTCTACTGAATTAAGTGAAATATATGAAACATTAGAATTTTATTCTTTATTAAAAAACTTTACGAAACCTGAAATTATAACAGATAATATTGAGTATCAAGAAGTAAATGATTTAAATGATATAGTTTTAGATAACGAAGTTAGTATTTATGTGGAAATAGATCAAGAAAATTATCATTTAGGAAATATTTTAGGTATTGCTCTTTGTGATAAAAATCATAATTATATTCTAGATAAAAATATGTTTCCTTATTTAGAAAGTATTCTTCAAAATAAAATAGTTTATACTTATAATGCTAAATTATTAGATATTTTAGCAAGAAGAAATAAAATTAAGTTACCAGAAGCTAATTTTGATTTAATGATCGCGGCTTATTTAACTGATGGTTTTATTAAAGATGATATTGCTTATTTAATGCATCCAGAAAAAATTAATGTGACTTTTTATGAAGATTTAGTAAAAGATAATTTTCAAAATAAAGATAAATTAAAAAATGATATAGCTTTAAAAGCAAGATTTATTTATGATAAAAGAGATGAATATATTAATAAATTAAAAACTGAAGAAATGTATCAATTATTTAGTGAAATAGAAATGCCTCTTTCTTATGTTCTTGCAGATATGGAATATACTGGGGTTAAGATAAATTCTGATACTTTAAAAGAAATTCAAGCCGAATTAGAAGCTAAAATTGATGTTATTACAAGAGAAATATATAATATGGCTGGTTGTACTTTTAATATTCAAAGTTCTAAACAATTGGGGGAAGTTTTATTTGATCGTTTAGGTCTTGCTGAGGGAAAGAAAACCCAAAAAGGTTATAAAACTGATGCAACTACTTTACAAAAATTAAGTGATAGACACCCAATTATTAATTTAATTTTAGATTATCGCATGTTTAGTAAAATATTATCTACTTATACTATAAGTTTAGAAAATGCGAAATTTCCGGATGGGAAGATTCATACGATTTTTAAACAAACTTTAACTAGAACTGGTCGTTTATCAAGTGTTGAACCTAATTTACAAAATATCCCCGTAAGAGGGGAAGAAGGAAGAAGAGTAAGAAAAGCATTTATTCCTTCTAATGATTTATTTTTAAGTATTGATTATTCACAAATAGAATTAAGAATATTAGCTCATATATCTAAAAGTCCTGAACTAATTCAAGCATTTAATAATGATCAAGATATTCATACTAAAGTAGCCGCGGATATATATGGGGTAAAAGAAGAAGATGTTACAAAAACGATGCGTTCCACCGCGAAAGCAGTTATCTTTGGTATTGTCTATGGTATAAGTGGTTTTGGTTTAGGGGAAAACTTACATATTAATCCTAAAGAAGCTCAAAGTTTTATTAAAAAATATTATGAATTATATCCTGGTGTTAAAAATTATATGGATAATATAGTTAAAGAAGCTTATGAAACTGGGTATGTTCGAACTTTATTTAATCGTAAAAGAACTATTGAAGAATTAAATAATCGTAATTTTATGGTTAGAAGTGCTGGCGAGAGGATTGCTCTTAATACACCTATTCAAGGAACAAGTGCCGACATCATAAAAAAAGCTATGGTTTTAGTTTATCAAGAATTTCAAAAAAGAAATATTAAAAGTAAAATGGTTTTACAAATTCATGATGAATTAGTTATTGATACAGTAAATAGTGAACTTGAAGAAGTAACTCAAATAGTAAAAGATGTTATGGAAAATGTTATTAAATTATCTGTCCCATTAAAAGTTGGAATTGCCATGGGTAAAGATTTATATGAAGCAAAATAGAAAAAGAGGAATATTATGCCAGAAATCGCGGAAGTAGAAACTGTAAGAAATACTTTAAAACAAAAAATATTACATAAAAAAATTAAAAAAATTGATATTTATTATGATAAAATTATTGAAAGTAATGTCGATGATTTTAAGAAAAATTTAATTAATGAAGAATTTATTGATATTAAAAGAAAAGGTAAATGGTTAATCTTTGAAACTAATAAATATTATTTATTATCACATTTAAGGATGGAAGGTAAATATTTTATTAAAGATCAAGATGAAGAAATAGCTAAACATGAACATATTGTTTTTACATTTAATGACGACACGACCTTAAGATATCATGATACTAGAAAATTTGGACGCATGAATTTAATTAAAAAAGAAGAAATAGATAAAGTAGAATGTCTTACTAAACAAGGTTTAGAACCATTAGATAAAGATTTAAATGCTAATTATTTATTAGATAAATTTAAAAATAAAAAACTGCCTATTAAAACAGTTTTACTTGATCAAACTATTATCAGTGGGTTAGGTAATATTTATGCCAATGAAGTATTATTTTATGCTCATGTAAATCCTTTAAAAGAAGCTCAAAAATTAACTAAAGAAGAATGTGAATTAATAGTTAAAGGAAGTAATGAAATAATAAAAGAAGCTATTAAAATGGGTGGTACTACCATTAAGAGTTATACCTCTAGTTTAGGAGTTACTGGGCGTTTTCAACAAAAACTTAAAGTTCATAAAAAAGAAGGAGAACCATGTTTTAGATGTAAGACTCCTATTAAAAATATTAAAGTAGGGGGAAGAAGTACTTATTATTGTCCTAATTGTCAAAAATAAAAAGTAATAAGCTATTTAAAAAAGATAGGCTTATTACTTTTTTCAAAAGTTAAAACATCATTTTTACTTATTAAACTATATAACTCGGCAGCGATTAATTCATATTTGTAAATAATACTATTAGGAATAGGAACAAAACCTACTTCAGGATCTTTTAAATCATGTAAATATTTACGACCTATTTCATTAAAACCTAAAATTCTTATATATTCAATACTAGCTATTTTATTAATTTCTTTAGGAACATTAGTTAGAATATGAATAAACATGCGACATATTTTATTATAAGTATATCTTTTAGTTTTAATAGCTGCAATTAATTCATTAATATTAGAACATTCTAATATTTTTTCTTTTAAACGATTATCTATACCTTCATCTACTGTTAAATATTTAGCTAAGTCATTATCAACAATTATTTTATATTTTAAATATTTAAATAAATCATTTAAAGAAATATTTTCAATTAAATTTAAAGATTTTTTAGGTAAATATAAAGAGATATCTTCATTATTTTGAAGTCTTTTGCGAATATTACTAGCACTTATTATTTCTTTATCTTCTTCTAAATCATGATAATTACTAGTTCTTTTAATGGTGTGGGCTTCAATGTTTAAATTATTTTTTAAAATAGCTTTAAGATAAGAAATACCTAATAAGTCATTAGGATTAAATAAGTCATCTGTTATATTTAAAGCTTTAGCCATGGCGGTTGGATAATTTATACCAGTATCCATGAGTTCTTTTACTTTAGCTTGATATTTAATATTATCTTGTTTTAAGGCTATTTTTTTTAGAGCAACAATATTATTAGATTCACTACCAAAGACTAGGTCAGTACAACCTAAATAGCCAAGAATTTTAATCGCGGCATCGGCAAATATATCGGCACTTTGAGAACCATAGATAAAGGGGAGTTCGACAACTAAATCAACACCATAGATTAGGGCAAGTAAAGTTTTATTTTCTTTAGATATAATACTTACTTCACCACGTTCTAGAAAATAACCATTTAAAACTAAGATTAGGGGACTATCAGGAAACATTTTTTTAGCTTCATTTATATGATGAATATGACCTTTATGGAAAGGATTATATTCACAGATTATACCAACAACATGCATATTATCACCAAAATAAGTATAACACGAATATATACTTTTTAGCTATTAAAATAATGATTATGTCTATGATTTGTAAATAATAATGGCGATTTTAGAGTAAAAAAAAGATGAATTGGGTTAATAATTATAATAAATAATTAATAACAAAATTCATTTTTTAATTAATAAGTGAGATATTTTTAATTACTTTAAAGCTAGTATTTCTTGTTTAGGCAGTTTAGTATATTTAATGATTGTATCTATTGCCATATTATCTTTTAACATTTCTTGAGCTGTTTCAATAGCTTTTTGTTTTATGCCTTGCTTTTTTCCAAGCATTAAGCCTTGCTTTTTACCACGCTTCTCGCCATCTCTTTCGCCATAGTATCTTTCTTCTGCTAGAGCGTCTTGTAGGGCTGTTTTAGATGTTTCTTTATACCATTCTTGTACTACTCTTATTGAATTTTCCATTATTTCATCATTCCTTCCTATTTCTTCTAATTCATTAATTGAAGTAGCATTTATAAATCTTAGCCATTTATAAAATCTTTTATTAGTTAAAGTATA
>CANROL010000055.1 GCA_947632255.1 uncultured Bacilli bacterium | reverse complement strand
GTATATACAGCAGATATGGATGGGAAAGATTATTTAAGTGTTGATTATGCTTCTAAAAAGTGTTTAGTTATTGGTTCTGAAGGTTTTGGAGTATCAAGATTAACTAAAGAACTTAGTGATGAAGTAATAAGTATTCCTATGTATGGGAAAATTAATTCTTTAAATGCAAGTGTTAGTGCTGGTATACTTATCTATGGAATGATTAGAGGTAAAAATGGATTATAATGATGATCAGTTGTGGCTTTTAGCTTTAGAAAATAATGAAGAAGCTAAAAATATATTATATGATAAATATAAATATATTGTTGATATTTTAATGAAGAAATATCATAATATTGCTCTTAAATATGATATAGATTTAAAAGAATTAGAACAAGAAGCTTATTATGCTTTTAGTGATGCAATTAATAATTATAGACAAGATAAAAATACATCATTAAAAACTTTTATTTCTTTATGTATTAATAGGCGTTTAATGAAAATAGTTAAAAAATATTCTAATCAAAAAGCTCAATTTTTAAATAGTACTTTTTCTTTAGATTATAATTATGATGAAGATGGTTTAACTTTACAAGATAAAATTAGTGATGATTATCAATTTGAACCATTATATAATTTAACTATTAAAGAAGATTATGAAGAATTATTACATAAAATAAAAGAAGTATTAAGTGAAAGTGAATATGAAATATATAATTATATGTTAAATGAATTTGATTATCAAACTATTGCTTTAATATTAAATAAAAGTCCTAAACAAATAGATAATGCCATGCAAAGAATTAAAAAGAAAATAAGAGATATTATTAAGGAATAATTTTATCACCTTGATAAATATCTCTTTTTTTCATTTCTTTATCAATATCATTTAAAACACAGAATTTTTTTAATAACCAATTGGGAGCAATTAAATCATTTTTATCTGGATCACCTGTTAGGCGCATAATAACTATTTTAGGACTTAGATATTCTAATTGGCAACAAACTATATCAATATATTCTTCTTTAGTAAGAAGATGAAAGAAATTAATCATTTTAGCAATGGGAGTATCTTTTGGTATATAAAGCATATGAATTTTTATGCCATCAATACCTAAGTTATTTAAATATTTAACTGTTTCTAACATCATATCTTTAGTTTCATAGGGTAGACCATTGATGATATGAGCAACGGTAAAAATATGCCTAGCTTGTAATTTTTTTACAGCATTAGTAAAGTTTTGTAAATCATGACCACGATTAATAAGTTTTAAAGTTTCTTCATGAATTGATTGTAAACCAAGTTCCACGATTAAAAAAGTTCTTTTATTAAGTTCACTTAAATAATCTAAGATTTCATCAGTTAGGGCATCACTTCTAGTAGCAATATCAAGTCCTATGACATTAGGAAATTTTAAAGCTGTTTCATATTTTTCTTTTAAAATATTTAAGGGGGCATAAGTATTTGTGTTAGCTTGAAAATAAGCAATATATTTAGAATTAGGCCATTTCTTATCTAAAGGTATTTTTACTAAATTAAATTGTTCTTCTAAACTTAAATGTTCATAATTATTACCACTTCCATTTTTACAATAAATACAACCTTGACCATTTTTAAAATTAGGACAACTAAAATTAGCATTTAAACTAACTTTAAAGACTTTACTATGAAATTTATTTTTAAAAAAATAATTTAGAGTATGATATCTTTTATTATCTAAAGTATATTTAAACAATTTAATCACCAAGAAATATTTTATATAATTTTATCTTAAATGTAAATATATAACGAAAAAACATATAACGAAAAAACATTTGACAATTATTTTAATTAGTGATATTATAATTCTCGCGATTAAGGGCTAAAGGAGGAATAAAATGTTAAAATTAATGAATAAAGCTAAAAAAGGAATTATCTTTCTTTTATCAACACTTCAAATTGGAACAATATCAGGTTGTATGAATGATAATATTTCTAAAGAAGAATATGAAGAATCTTTAAAGAAAATTGAACAATTAGAAAACTATAATGACTTTTTAGAAGAAGAATATGTTAAATTAGTAAAAAATAAGGCTTCTATAGAAGAAGAAAATAGTAAGTTAGAAAAAGATAATGATACTTTAGAAGAAGAAAATAGTAAATTAGAAAAAAGTATTGATAAAATAACTAAGGAAAAAGAAGAATTAAAAAGAATAAAAGAACAATTAGAAATAGAAAATAGAGGATTAAAAGAAGATTATTTAAGTGTTTCTTATCCAATTAATTCTAATGAACCATTTAATATTGATTTAGCTATAAAAATTGGTATGACAGAAGAAGAATTTAATGATGATTATTTAAAAGAATACTTTAATGAATTTAATAATTATATAAATTCTTTGGAAAATGGATTATATTATATTAAATATAATGATTATACTAAAAATACAGGAGTAATTTCTTATTTGGTAAATGATAAATGTGTAGGATATATTAGAGTTTTAAAAGAGACTGAAAAGGCAAAATGGTTATATTTTGTTTATTATTTAGATGATGTTAATTATTCTAGAATCTTTACAATTATTGATAATAAAATAGTTAGGACTTCTAAAGATTCTTCATGGATTTATGAAAATAATAATTATTGTGTTTCTTA
The DNA here is from genome assembly GCA_947632255.1 of uncultured Bacilli bacterium. GTDB lineage: Bacteria > Bacillota_I > Bacilli_A > RF39 > UBA660 > Caccenecus. The sequence continues at coordinate 4,614 of CANROL010000055.1, read as the reverse complement.
TACTAATTATAGTGATAGTTCACATTTAAGTTTTTACTTTTATAGTATGATTAATGCTGATGAGAAGTTATTTATAAATTTAGAGCAAGATAATAATAAATGTAGTTTAAATATAAATAATGAAAGTCCTTTTATATATATTAATGAAGATCCTTATGCAGAATTTGAAATAAACGAAGAAGACTTTCAAACATTAAAAAATATTATTTTATCTTATCTTGAAAATAATCAACATGAAAATATTATGAATTATTGTAGTGATACTTTATTAGATATTTTTAAAAAGTATGGTAAAGAAAATGAATGTCAAAAATATATAGATATTTTAATAAATAATAATGTTAGTAGAGTGTTAAAATAATTTATTTAAAAAGGAGTTATAATAAGACTTCTTTTTGTTTGCGATGATAATATTTTTATGATATACTTTTATTGTGAAGTAAGATGAATAAGTTAACAATATTTTTTCTATTATTTATTATATATTCTTTTTTAGGTTGGTTATTAGAAGTAGTATGTAAGTTAATTGAATTAAAGAAGTTTGTCAATCGAGGTTTTTTAATAGGACCAATTTGTCCTATATATGGATATGGAGTATTAGGAATATTATTTTTAATTGGGAATAATACCAAAGATTTTTTAAGTGTATTTTTAAAATCAATATTAATATGTTCAGTATTAGAATATATTACTTCGTATGTAATGGAAAAAGTATTTAAAGCAAGATGGTGGGATTATTCAAAAAAGAGATTTAATATTAATGGAAGAATTTGTTTAGAGACTATGATACCTTTTGGAATACTTGGAACAAGTATAGTTTATATAGTTAATCCTTTCTTAGTAAAATTAATTAAATTAATTAGTTTTAAATTAAGACTTATTATTTCTATAATAATATTAGTTATATATATTATAGATAATATTATTTCTTTTGAAGTTTTATCAAAAATTAAATTAGAAATAAAGAAACAAAAGAGTGATAATACAGAATTAATAAAAAAAGAAGTTATGGAATGGTTAGAAGAAAATTCTTTCTTATATCGCCATATTAAAAATGCTTATCCTAAGTTAAGTATTAGATATAAAAGATTAATTAAATAGCAAGTGCTATTTTTTTTTATTATGCATATACTTTTTTGGGAGGAATAAGGCATGTATCAAGGATTAACCACCAAAGAAGTAGAAGAAAATCGTAGGAAATATGGTAGTAATAATATTATTGGCGTAAAGAAAAATAGTTTTTTTAAGTTATTATTAGAATCTTTAGGGGATCCTATTATTAAAATACTTTTAGTAGCTTTAATGATTAAGATAGTTTTTTTATTTAAAGATTTTGATTATTTTGAAACTTTAGGGATTTTAATAGCTATATTTTTAGCTTCTTTTATATCAACTATATCAGAATATGGAAGTGAAGCAGCTTTTAGAAGATTACAAGAAGAATCATCAAAGATATTAGTTAAAGTATTAAGAAATGGTAAGATAAAAGAAATACCTATAGAAGAAGTAGTAGTTAGGGATATAGTTGTTTTAAATAGTGGGGATAAAGTACCCGCGGATGGTTTTTTATTAAAAGGGGAAGTAAGTGTTGATGAAGCTAATTTAAATGGGGAAACTAAAGAAGCAAAAAAATATCCGGCTCTAAATAAAAATATATTAAAAGAAAATAATAAATTATATCGAGGTTCAGTTATTTATAATGGTAATGCTTATATGGAAGTTATGGCTGTTGGGGATAAGACTATATATGGAGCTTTAGCAAAAGAAGTTAGTGAAGAAGCACCAACATCACCACTTAAGTTAAGATTAACTGTTTTAGCTAAATTTATTAGTAAAATTGGTTATATTGGGGCAGCTTTAGTAACATTTTCTTATCTTTTTTCGGTTATTGTGATGGAAAATCATTTTAATTTAGATTTAATTATAGGAACAATTACTAATTTTAAAGTAATGTTTAATCATTTAATATATGCTTTAACTCTTAGTGTGACTATTATTGTGGTCGCCGTACCAGAAGGACTGCCCATGATGATTACTTTAGTTTTATCAAGTAATATGAAGCGGATGCTTAAAAGTAATGTTTTAGTAAGACGCCTAGTGGGTATTGAAACTGCGGGAAGTATTAATGTTTTACTAACTGATAAAACAGGAACTTTAACTAAAGGTAAATTAGAAGTTAGTGAAGTAATCACGGGGGATAATAATCGTTTTAAAAAAATAAAAGAAATTAAAAATTTTAATAAATATTATGAACATTTTTATAAGTCTTTGTATTATAATAATGAAAGTGTTTTTGATGAAAATTATGAAGTTACTGGAGGTAATTTAACAGATAAAGCTTTACTTAAATTTATTAGTTTTGATAATAATTTTAAAAATAAAGTAATAGAGAGAACTAATTTTGATAGTAAAAATAAATATAGTAAAGTAACTTTAGATAATAATTATACTTATTTTAAAGGGGCCTCTGAAGTATTAATGCCTAATATAAGTTATTATTTAAATAAATTAGGGGAAGAAAAAGTAATATTAAATAAAAAGAATATTATTTTAAATATTAATAATTTAACTAAAAAAGGAATTAGAGTATTATTACTTACTTATAGTAAAAATAAAGAAATGAAAGATTTAGTTTTAGTAGGAATAGTGGCGATAAAAGATGAATTAAGAAAAGAAGCTAAAGAAGGAATTAGTTTAATTAAAAGTGCGGGTATTAAAACAATTATGATAACTGGGGATGCAAAAGATACCGCATTAGCTATAGCCAGTGAAGTAGGTTTGTTAGAAAGTAATGATTTAGTGTTAACAAGTGGGGAGTTATCCACTTTAAGTGATGAAGAAATAAAAAAGAAAATAGCTAATATTCGCGTTATTGCCCGAGCTTTACCACAAGATAAATCCCGTTTGGTGCGAATTTTAGAAGAAATGGATTTAATTGTCGGGATGACGGGTGATGGTGTAAATGATGCGCCAGCTTTAAAAAAAGCCAATGTGGGTTTTGCGATGGGAAGTGGAACAGAAGTTGCTAAAGAAGCTAGTGATATTGTTATTTTAGATGATAATATTTTATCAATTAGTAAAGCAATTTTATATGGAAGAACAATATTTAAAAGTATTCGTAAATTTATTATTTATCAATTAACGGTGAATATGTGTGCTCTTATATTATCCATTGTAGGTCCTTTTATTGGAATTAATACACCAATTACAATTATTCAAATGCTTTGGCTTAATATGATCATGGATACTTTCGCGGGCCTTGCTTTTTCGTTTGAACCAGCCCTTAAAAGTTATATGGAAGAACCACCTAAGAAAAAAGATGAAGCTATTATTAATTCTTATATGATCGGGGAAGTATTATTTACTGGTTTATATTCGGCAGTATTATGTATTTTATTTTTAAAATTACCAATAGTAAGAGAATATATAAGAGTTGGGGATAATTACAAATATTTAATGACAGCTTATTTTGCTTTATTTATTTTTATTGGGGTATTTAATGCTTTTAATGCCCGGAGTGAAAGAATTAATATTTTAGCTAATTTAAGTAAAAATAAAGTTTTTATTTTTATTATTTTGTTTATTTTAGTTGTACAAGTATATCTTATTTATTATGGTGGTGATTTATTTAGAACTTATGGGTTAACTGCCAAAGAATTCTTTATTGTTTTAATGCTTGCGATGAGTGTTTTTCCAGTCGATTTTTTAAGAAAAATATATATTCGTTTTAAACATTTAAAAGCAAGTATTTAAAAAAATTGATATTTTTTACATTTCGCATATTTAATATGCTAAGATAATCTTGGTGATTGATATGAGAAGATTTTATATATTTAATATTAATAAGGATTTTTATAATTTAATGAAAAAAAATCCTTATCATTTATTTAGAACAATGGAGGATATTCATAATTTTGAAAAAGGGGATATTGATTTAGCTTATGAGTTATTTACCCAAATTGCTAATCCTTTTAATAAAAGTTTAATTAATAATAAAATATTTAATGAATCTAAAGATAATGATTTTTATTCTAAATTTCATAATGTACATCGAATTCAAAATAAATATATTCCGGAAGATTCAATGTTAATAGTTAATAAAGCTTTTTTACTTTTAGAAAGTAATATTTTAAAACCAACTTTTTTAAATAATTTAAAAGATTGTAAAAATTTATTTGTTTGTGATTTTAAAAACAAAGATTATTTTTGGTTAAATGAACTTGTTTCTATTTAAAAAATATTGTATTATATTAAGTAAAGGAGAGTGCTAATTATGTGGGGAGAAATACTTTGGTGTATAATTGGACTTGTATGTGGTTTAATAATTGGATTTTTAGTAGCCAGAATTTTTATGAAAAAATATTTAAAGAAAAATCCACCAATTAATGAAAAAATGATTGAAGTGATGATGAGTAGTATGGGACGTAAACCTAGTAAAAAACAAGTAAATCAAGTTATGCAACAAATGAATAAATTTATGTAAGCTTTCTCTAAAGTTGAGTAAAGCTTTTTTATTTAATATTTAAAAAAATGCTATTTTTTTCTTGATTTTGGAATATATATATGTTAGACTTATTAATAGAATAAAAGGTGGTGTAAGGATGGATTTCCTTA
>CANROL010000054.1 GCA_947632255.1 uncultured Bacilli bacterium | reverse complement strand
TTTTTAGGTATTACTTTTTAATATCGTTAATACTTATAATATTAGATTGATATCAAAAATAAATATGTACTAAGTAATATCTGTGTACATATTTATAGTTTATTAAGTTATGATAAAAATATATACCCTCTTTTTACCAAATTATTTTAAATAATCATATATTTTATATTTAATAATATTACGACTAATAGTGAATTTAGAATTAACTAAAGCATTTATATTATTAATATATTCTTTTTCATTTTCTAAAGTTATATTATCTTTGATAGTTAAATGGTTATTATTATAAGTACCTATATCAGATACCCAACTACGATTAGAAAATATAGCTAAACCTGGTTCATCACTTAATATGTCTTTACCTATGATAAAACGAGAGTCATAATCAATACCAAATAAATTAAGAAGGGTTGGCAAGACATCGATTTGACTTCCAACTTTATCAACATAAATTGGTTCATTTAAAGATGGGTTCCATATTATAAAGTTACTACGATTCACTTCAATTGTTCCATCTCTTTTATAACTGCTTATTTCATTAATTTCATTGACAGTTAAAGTATAAGGATAATGGTCACCGACTAAAGCAATTACTGTATCTTCTAAAATACCAGCATTATTTAAATTATTTATTAAAGATTCTAAAGCTCGGTCTAATTCGATTTGGGTTGCTAAATAAGCTTTAACATTATTGGAATATGGTAGATTTTTAACATAGTTAATATTTTTTAAAGCAATAGAATTACCAGTAGAATTATAAGCATAAGGAGCATGACCAGATACAGTTACATAGTAGGTTACAAATTTATCATAATCTTGATAATATGGAAGAGTTGTATTAAATAAATCAATATCACTTGGAAGCCATTTGCAATTCATCTCTTTTTCTAGACCATTGCCACAGCCTAAATAATTATCAAAACCTAAAGTAGGCATCGTTTTTTGCCTGCTATAATATGTGTAAGTCCAATTATGATAGCTTTGTGTATTATAACCAAGGGCTTTAAAACTATTACCTAAAGCATACATGATATTAGGCGTATACTTTTTCCAGTTGGATAAGTTATCTTGCGTAGGTATTAGACCGGTTGTTGCTTGAAACTCACCACCAGTTGTACTTAAGAATACTGGGGAATAAAAATTATTAAAGACAAAACCTTCATGAGTTAATTTATATAAAGTTGGAGTTAATTCTTCACTTACCGCGATAGAATTAAAAGCTTCCGCAAGAATAAATATTAAATTCTTACCTTTAAATAAACCTGTATATTCATTTTTGTTAGTAGGATTAGTATTTAAAAAATAAGTTAAGATAGTTTTAATATTGGAATCATTAGTATTATTAATTAATTCTTCTAAATTAATATCAGATATATTATAAGTAATCACGGGTTCTTCTGGTATTTCAGGTTCATTTGGTTCATCAGGCTCAATTGGATCATCAATTACCGGAATATTTAAATCTATTTTTTCTTCAAAACCAAAGATAATACGTTTAATATCTAATCTGGTATAAGTAAGAAGACCAAACTTTTCAACTGATTTTATTTCACTATTGGTATTAAAATATAAGTTATATGCTGAATAAGTACTATTTTTATAAGGAATTAAAGATAATAAAGAGATAATATAAGTTATAATAAATACAGTAATATTGATAATAAAAGATTTAATATTTAATTTAGAAAAAGATATTTTTTTATGAAAGATAATTAATAATATTAAGGGAATTAAAAATAAAATAATAATAAATATATTACTTATTATAGTATCAACAATAACTATTTTAAATTCATCTAAATCTTTTGCTAAAGATAAAGTATTAAAGGAAAAAATATTACTAAATAAACGATAAAAGATATTCATAAATGGATAATAGATAGATAAAATAATAGTTATGATAAAACAAATTATTTTATTAATTTTATCTTTAAATAAACTACATATTATTTTACTAAAGATTATTAAAGGAATTAAAAATAATATAGTATATAAAATATATTTAAAATCAGTTTTAATAATTATTTTAGATAATATTTCAAAATAAAGTAACATAAAAGTTAAATAATAATATAAATTAAATTTTTTCATTTACTACACCATTTATATTATAATACATTTTAAGAATATTTTTAATAAAATATTATTGATTTTAAAATTTTTTTCGTTATAATTACATTAGGTGTTAGTAATGAAAGATAAAATAAAAGAAATATATAATAAATATCAAGAAATAATTAATTATTTAATTGTAGGTGTGTTAACAACAGTTGTAAGTGTAGCAGTAAAATTTGGATTATTATTTACAATATTGGATGCTAGTAGTAAATTACAATTACAAGTGGCGGTAATTATTTCTTGGATTTGTGCAGTTGCTTTTGCTTATTTGGCAAATAGAATATTTGTTTTTCATTCGAAAAATAAAAATTATTTTAAAGAAATTATGGCTTTTGTAAGTGGAAGAATTGCGACATTACTAATGGATATGTTTATTATGTGGTTTATTTGTAATTTACTTAATTTAAATACGGATATATGGGTTATAATAGCTACTTTAATATCTCAAGTGGTAGTAACAATTGCCAATTATATTTTAAGTAAATTATTTGTATTTAAAAAGAAAGATGATTAGTCTTTCTTTATTTCATAATAAGTAAGGCCTATTATAAGAGGTAAACTTAAGACAATTGGGAATATATATCTAAAGTAAGTATTAACTGGACCAGCGATTAAAATTAAGATAAGTGATAAAGCGGGTATAATTAAAGATATAAGATTTTTTTTATGTTCAATAATATATGTTACTAATAAGAATAAATAGGTCCAAGTAATAAAACCAATGTTAACTAAAGCCCCTAAAATAGGAATATAAGGATAAGCTACACCATAGGAACTTAAGATTTTTCTTGGGATAGATAAATTATTGTAGTGATAATTAAAACGACTTTCGGCGAGAGCTTCATGATAATCATAATATATGTACCAATTAGAAGTATTAGGATAGAAATAACCATATACTGTATTTACAGTGGCATTAACATAAACAAGAGGATGTCTAAAGAAGCATTTAAACCAAACTTCAAAATAATTTTTTAAATCTTCTTTAGTATAATCTTTATTAAATTCATTTTTAACGGGATCTGATATATTAGGTTTATATCTATTTGCTAAGGTTTCATAATTTAAGATTTTATCTATGGCTTTTATTTCTTCTTTACTTAAATCTTTACTGTAATATTTAACATAGCGGGCTGTTTGTTGAAAGGGAATAGATAAAGCTTCCCGAATACTACCTTCGGTAATATGATAAGCTGGTAATAATATTTTATTATGGGCAAAATATAAACATAAACTAGATATTAATACTAAAAGTAAAGATAATTTTTTGTTTTTAACAAAATATATTAAAAAAGGAAAACTAAATAAGATAATATATAAGCCATTATTGCGAACTAACATCATAAATAAACTTAATAAACATAAAGTTAGATAATTAATAAATTTATAGTTATTATTAGTTAATAATTTATGAAATTCAATTAGATAAAAAACTAATAAAACCCCAAAGAATGTATCTTTAACACTACTTAAAGCATATAAAGGAAATACGGGTACTAAACCAAAGATTAATAATAAAATAAAACGATATATAAAAGGGACATTTAATTTTTTTAAATAAATTAGCATATAAGTAATAGCACTTATAACTAAAAATAATTGAAAGATAGTAAACATAAATAAACCAAGATTAATACTACCTAAATTATAACCTATTTTAGCAAAACCGCCTAAGATAAAAGTATGAAATACAGGATGATGATTTGTTATTAAAACATTGGGATCAATTAATTTAACACTTAAAGCATAATGCGTTACTTGATTAAAATACTCTTTTATTTGATTGGCAGGATCAGGGGATAATATAGCGGGATAAAAACTAATAATATATGGTAGCCAAAGAATTAAAATTATTATAATAGTATATAAATAAGGATGATTTTCATATTTAGTTTTAAATGTTTTCATTATTTTAGGTATTTTTATTTTATTTAAATCTAAGTCTTTTATTTTAAGATATAGAAAATTTAATAAGATATTTATAAAATATGTGTAAGATATAAATTTAATAATAGATATTAATAATAAAACAATATTGCTAAAAACTAAAGTAGTATTGCCTAAAATACTATAACTATAACCAAAAACTAAAAAGAAAGAAAAGAATAAACTTAAGATGAAATAACCTTTTTTCTTGGGTATGTTATGGTATTTACGATAAAATAAATATAAAACTATAGTTAATATTAAAAATAATAAAAAATCAGTATTTGAATAACTAAATTTAATTAATTTAGTATAATCCATTTTATTTATTTGATGATATACAATAATCATTTCTTTTAAAATATGTTCAGAATATAAACATAGGGTTGTTAAAATACTTAAAAGAAAAAGATATGCTTTTTTCACTTCGACTCACCTATATTTATTTTAGTATAAATTAGTATCATTAGCAAGATAAATGCATTAATTTAACACTCTATTAGCATATATAGAAAAAACACTATAAGAGTAAGATATAGTGTTTTAAATTAATTTTTCTTCATTTCAAATAAAATATCACGAAGTTCCATGGCACGTTCAAAATCAAGATTTTTCGCGGCAAGTTGCATTTCTTCTTCAATGTTTAGCATAATGCTTTCTTTTTCTTTTTTGCTAATCTTTGGTTTACTAGCTTTAGATTCTATTTCATTAGAAACAACTTCTTTTATTTCTTTTATTATAGTTTTAGGAATAATATGATGTTCAGTGTTATATTTTTCTTGGATAGTTCTTCTTCTTAATGTTTCTTTGATAGCATTATGCATAGCTTCACTTTCGGTATCAGCATACATGATAACATGACCATTCGCATTTCTTGCACAACGACCAATAGTTTGAATTAAACTGCGTTCACTTCTTAAGAAACCTTGTTTATCAGCATCTAATATACAAATTAAACTGACTTCGGGAATATCCAAACCTTCTCTTAATAAGTTAATACCCACGATACAATCATATACACCTAAACGGAGTTCTCTAATTATTTTTAGACGTTCTAAAGTTTTAACTTCACTATGTAAATAGGCAACTTTAATACCCATTTCTTTTAAGTAATTAGTTAATTCTTCACTCATCCGGATAGTTAAAGTAGTTATTAATACTCTTTCATTTAATGCAATTCTTTTTCTTATTTCATTTATGATATCATCGATTTGGCCAGTGCTTGGTTTAATTTCAATTGTAGGATCAAGTAAGCCGGTTGGTCTTATAATTTGTTCGGCATAAGTATTGTTGGTGTGTTCTAATTCATAATCACCAGGTGTTGCCGAAACATAGATGGCTTGATTTATTTTAGACTCAAATTCACTAAAATTTAAGGGACGATTGTCAAGAGCACTAGGAAGGCGAAAACCATAGTCAACCAAAGTGGTTTTACGCATTCTATCCCCATTATACATACCTCTTACTTGAGGTAGAGTAACGTGTGATTCATCAACAACCAGTAAAAAATCTTTAGGAAAGAAATCAATTAAACAAGTAGGAGTTTCCCCTGGACCTCTTAAGGCTAGATGGCGAGAATAATTTTCAACACCACTGCAAAAACCTGTTTCTTTTAACATTTCTAAATCATAATTTGTTCTTTCTCTTAAACGTTGTTCTTCAATTAATTTATTTTCATTTTTAAGTTCAATTAAACGTTCTTCTAATTCTTTTTCAATTCGGCGACAGGCTTCTTGCAATTTTTCTGGTGATGTAACGAAATGGGAAGCTGGTGAGATAACAACTGTTTTTTTATCTGATACGATAACACCTGTTACGGGATCAAAAGTAGAAATACGATCAATTGAGTCGCCAAATAATTCAATACGAATACCATGTTCATGTTCGTTCGCGGGGATAACATCAATAATATCACCACGAACACGAAAAGTACCCCGGTGAAAATCAATATCACTACGTTCATAAGTCATATCAACTAAACGATTAATAATTTCATTACGTTTTATTGTATCATTTAAATTTAAAACTAACATGGATTTTTCATATTCTTCTTTTTCCCCAATACCATAGATACAAGATACAGAGGCAACCACAATAACATCTCGATAATTAATTAAAGCACTTGTCGCACTATGTCGTAATTCATCTATTTCATCATTTATAGAAGAATCTTTTTCAATATAAGTATCACTTGATGGAACATAGGCTTCGGGTTGGTAGTAATCATAGTAACTAACAAAATATTCCACATGATTATCTGGAAACAACTCTTTAAGCTCACTAAAAAGTTGACCTGCAAGAGTTTTATTATGAGCTAAAACTAGGGTTGGTTTATTAACTTGAGCGATAACATTTGCAATAGTAAAAGTTTTTCCGGTTCCCGTCGCGCCCAGTAAAACCTGCTCTTTCTTGCCATTTTTAATTCCCTCGACTAACTCTTTTATAGCTTGTGGTTGGTCACCACTTGGTTTATATTTTGATACTAAATTAAACATTTTTTTACCTCCAAAAAGACACAGTCAACCACAAAATTCGTCCCCGCTTAAAAAAATTCGTAACGATTTTGATTTTTGGGGTACTAATTTTTTGGTTAAATTCGTACTTTTACGAATAAAAGTCACAAAAATATTAAATAACACTAAATAAACACTAATAATCATAGGTGTTTTTACTTAAATTATTTTAACACTTTAGCATATATAAAACAAGAACTTAAAATATGTTCTTGTTATTAGTATTATATCTTTTTTTAAGATTATTATATAAAGTGATTAACTAATAAATAGGATGTTTAACTTTATAATTTAGTTTCAATGAATTGTTTTATATCATCTATGTTAATAGTTTCTTGTTTCATTGTATCTCTATTTCTTATGGTTACTGTATTTTTTTCTAAAGTATCATTATCAATAGTTATACAAAATGGTGTTCCATAAATATCTTGTCTTCTATATCTTTTTCCAATAGAACCAGCATCATCATAAGCAACATCAAAATAATTAGTTAATAATTCAAATAACTCTTGGGCTTTTTGAGCATGTACCTTTTTTATTAAAGGTAAAATTGCAACTTTATAAGGTGCTAATTTGGGAATAAACTTCATAACTTCTCTTATATCACCATTTTCTAATTCTTCTTTACAATAAGAATTAAACAAAATGGCTAATGTTAATCTATCCGCCCCAACTGTTGATTCAATTATGTATGGAATAAATTTTTCATTATTATCTTGATTAATATATATCATTGATTCACCAGAATATTTTTGATGTTGTGTTAAGTCAAAATCTGTTCTATTATGGGTACCATTTATTTCGCCCCAGCCAAATGGGGTAGTGTGCATAGTTTATATACAAACTACCTGTTTTTTCCTTTATTTATCTATAATTTCTATATTTTTTCTTTA
>CANROL010000053.1 GCA_947632255.1 uncultured Bacilli bacterium | reverse complement strand
GAAGGTTCAAGAATGAAAGGAATTGCTTCTGTATTATTAGATGATTCTTTTGCTATTCATGATATTCGTATCATTGAAGGAGATAATGGCCTATTTATCGCTATGCCTAGTAGAAAAACTGCTACTGGTGGATATAGAGATATAGCTCACCCAATTAATCCAGATGTACGCAAAATGTTCGAAGATGCTATTCTAGCAGAATACAACAAAGCTGAATAAGACTTGCTAAATGCAAGTTTTTTCTTGACAAAATATCTCTCCAATTTTATAATAATCATTCAAGGAGGAACACTAATGAATGAATATACTTTAATAGGCACTTTTAATCAATTTAACTTAAACTTATCATTTTCTTGTAATCTTTATCAAAAAGACAATAAATTTTATATTGCTTACAACGATTTTAATGATAAAACTATAAGTTATTTTAAAGAAGTAAATATAAATGAACCTAAAGAACTAATAGATATGGATTTGCATTTTAAAGCAATAGATGCTACTTATTCTAAACAAACTAAATTCAAAATAGGTGATGAAATATTTTATTCATTTCGTATAAATGAAGATAATATTATTATAGATTCTATTTCAAATTTAATAAACTTTTTTAAAAATGAATTAACTAGTGATAAACTTCACTTATATATAACTGATGAAAAGCAATATCAAACAGCTCTTGAAAATATAAATGCTTTTCTAGAACAATTTGATTATCAAGCAAAAAATTTAAGCCTTTAAAAAGGCTTTTTTTAGACATAAAATTAAATTAACAACATATATTTTATTAAAGGAGAATAGAATATGGATAAAGCAGAAGAAGTAATCTCATTTGGAAATCATGAATTAAAATTAATTGATCGTAGAGAAATTAGTCTTACTGGTATTAAAAAAATCACTAGTTTTGATAGTGAAGAATTTTTACTAGAAAGTAATATGGGTATTATTTTAATTAAAGGTAGTAATCTAGAAATAATGCGTCTTGATACTCATGATGGCAATGTTAAAATAAAAGGCAAAATTAATAGTTTCACTTATTTAGATAGCAAAGATAAACCTAAAGAAGAAAGTTTATTATCCAAATTATTTAAATAATGACTGCTAAAACCCAAATTATTGTCTTATCTTTTTCTTTTTTATTTGGCTTTATCTTTCAATATCTAAATTTATTAAATATTAATAAAATTAAAAATAAAAACAAATTCTTTCGTAGTTTTATTACTATAATGTTTATGTATAATATTGTTTTAATATATCTAATTTGTTTATATAAATTAAATAATGGTATATTTCATATCTATTTTTTAATCATGTTAATATTAGGTTATATCTCATCTAAAAAGTTTACAAAAAAAATGTCAAATAATCAAAAAATTCAAAAAATCATTGCCAATATTTCTAAAAAATGCTATACTAAAACCAAATAAAGGGGCGATATAATGCAAAGAAAAGTTACTAAAAAAGAAAAAAGACGTTTAATGTTATTTGTAATCTTTTTTGCTTTTATTATTATTACAACTTGTATTAATATATTTCCCGATTGGCTTAAAATAATGGCCAATAATAAAGAAATAGCTTTATTAGAAGATAACTATGAAGAACTATTATCTACTGAAGAATCTTTAAAAGCCGAAGTTGAAAAATTAAAAAATCCTGAATATTTAGAAAGATATGCTAAAGAACAATTTTTATATACTAAACCTAATGAAATAATTATTAGAAAGACAAATACTAACGAATAAGTATTTGTTTTTATATTTAGGAAAATTTTTTCTAAATAAACATATATTTTAATATGAATAAAATTAAATTAATATTTCTATCTTTATTGTTAATAAGTGCTTTATTTATCAACACTAAAGCTCTAGCGTTGCTTCCTTTAAGTGGCAAAATTATTGTTTTAGATGCTGGCCATGGGGGTTTAGATCCGGGAACAACTAGTCATAATATATATGAAAAAGATATTAATTTAGCTATAACCAAATATTTAGAAATGGAGTTAGCATCCGCGGGCGCTACGGTAATTTTAACTCGTGATGGTGATTATGATTTAAGTTATCCTGAAGCTAACTATCGTAAAAAAAGTGATTTTGATAATCGTATTAAATTAATTAATAATAGTAATGCTAATATGTATATCTCAGTTCATTTAAATTATTTAAGTAATTCTGCTTATTCTGGTGCCCAAGTCTTTTATAATAATGAAGAAAATAAACATATTGCTGAAGTTATTCAAAATGTTTTAAATAAATCTTTAAATAATGACCGCACTATTAAAAAAATACCTAATAAAACCTATATGTATGATAAATTAAATGTTCCTGGAGTTTTAATTGAATGTGGCTTTTTATCTAATGCTACTGAAAGAAATAAACTAATTACTCCTGCCTATCAAAAGAAAATTGCCTCTTTAATAAAAGAAGCAATTATAACCTACTACTAAGCAAATTGATTTATTTAAGACTAAAATTCAAAAGTTAATTTCTTATATTTTTTGTTAGCTCTTTTACCAGTGGAATAATCTATATCCCCAATCTCTTTAATTGCTTTATTTAATATTTTTTCATCATTACTATTTATTGCTTCATCAATTAAATTAATAAGTTTTCGAGCTTTTTCAATACATAAATCATATAAATCTATCATTGAATAATGATAACTTGTTTTATTATCTACTGGATAACACCATTTTTTATGTTCAACATTAAGAACAGATATATCAATATTTCGAATATAATAGCTACAACAAGTTAATTTTTTATCTTTAAAAATATGTAATTTATCAATTATTTTATATAAATAATATTTAAACCAAGTATGAACTTCCATAGCATATCGCATCATAAATTTAAAATAACGTATCCCTTTTTTTAAAATTTTACTAGCATTTTTAACATTATGGGTTTCATAAAATACCTTATTAATAGTATTATCTAAATTAGAACTAAATTCATATTTCGTAAATATTTCTTTAGTTAAATTAGTTTTATAAATTGGTTTTTTATTCCTATTTAAATAAAATATTGCATCTATCATATATTCATAATAATTATGTAATCCTCTATATTTATAAGTTTTTTTATCTTGTCTATTAAACTTTCCTGTTTTATAAAATATATAAGGATGAATAGTACTATCAAGTATATAATGACATATTGAACCATATAAATAAGCTAAAACTTGGCTATCATTTTCTAAATTATTTTCTTTAATATAATTAATTATGTTTTTAAAATATAAATTAATATTCTTATGATGTCCTAAATATCCAATATTAGTACCAGTAAAATAAAATATATCAAAACTTTTTCCAAATAATTTATATATATCTATACTGCTTTCTAATTTAGTTTTAATATCAGGATTAATTACTTTAAAAACATCTTCTGTAAAGATATGATGAGTATAAGTTGCTGGCATATGTATCACCTACTTAAAATTATATCATAAAAATCTAAAATTCGCTAATTTCACTAATTTTTCACAAAAATTTAACAAATAAAACAATATATTTTACTACAATATAATTGTTCTTTGTGGTATAATGTTATAATAGGTGAAGATATATGGAAAAGATATTCAAAACCCTAGATGAACAGATTACCATTTTAAGAAATAAAAATTTAATAATAGATGATGAAAACTATGTAAAAGACATTCTATTAAGAGAGAATTACTTCTTTATCAATGGTTATCGTTATCTATTTATAAAATCTCTAACTGATCGTACTTTCTATGATGGAACCAACTTTCGAGAAATTTATGCTTTATTTTACTTTGATCGTCAATTAAGAAATATTTTATTTAAAAATATCTTAATTTTAGAAAACAATATTAAAAGTATTATATCTTATGAATTATCTCGAAAATATGGTTTTAAAGAAAAGAAATACTTAAATCCTCATAACTTTACTGAGGATCCTAAAAGAAGTCGGCAAGTAAATGATTTAATAAGAAAGATGAAAAGGCAAATAAGCATTAATGGGAAAGAACATGCTGCGACTAAACATTACATGAGTAACTATGGTTACATTCCCCTTTGGATTGTGGTTAAAGTTTTATCATTTGGTATCGTTGGTGAATTATATACCATTTTAAAAACTGAAGACCAAAAAGCCATCGCTGATAATTTCAATGTTGATATTAATTCTTTATTGATTTATCTACCCATTATTGCCAATTATCGTAATTTATGTGCTCATGAAGATATTTGTTACGAACATAAAACTCAAAAAGAAATACCAGTAACTAAATATCATGAAAACTTAAATATACCTAAAATGAATGGTGAATTTATCTATGGTATAAATGATTTATTTGCTCTAATAATAATATTAAAGCGTTTACTTAGAAGTGATGATTTTCATATGATGTTAAATGAAATATCTTATGAAATAGATTATCTAGCCGGACGTCTTCATAGTATTAATATAGATAAAGTATTAGACCGAATGGGATTTCCTAAAAATTATAAAGAAATAGTAAGGATGGATTAAAATGAAACAAAAAACAAACACACTTCGCAATGGATTAATTATTATTGGTACCTTTTTTATAGGTATGCTAGCTATGTATGGAATTTTCTACTTCTTCCCTGCGACAATTGGAACAGTTGAAACTCGTCTTAAAAAAGATGTTACAGTAACCGACAATGGTATTGCCGATGCCGTTGAAAAATTATATGATGCTGTTGTAGTCGTAAACACTTATGTAAATGGCAAACCTTATGCTTCTGGTACTGGATTTGTTTATAAAACCGAAAATAAAAAAGGTTATATTTTAACTAATAATCATGTTATTAACAATTCAACTGATGTTTATGTAACCTTTACTGATGGCAATACTGTTAAAACTACAGTTGAAGGTAGTGATGTTTATTCTGATATTGCTGTATTATCAGTAAAAGAAGAAAATGTTATTGCCGTTGCCGAAGTAGATAACAGTGAAAATACACGTTTAGGTGATACCGTATTTGCAATTGGTGCTCCCCTAGATAGTGCTTATTCTTGGAGTGTTACAAGAGGTATTGTCTCTGGTAAAAATCGTTTGGTCGAAGTTGAATTAAATGATGGTGATACGGGTATTCCCATGGTTGTAAATACTCTTCAAACTGACTCAGCCATCAACAATGGTAACTCTGGTGGTCCTCTTGCTAACTCTAATGGTGAAGTAATTGGTATTACCTCTATTAAACTCGCAAGTGAAGCAATTGAAGGAATGGGCTTTGCAATTCCTATTGAAACGGCAATTGAATATGCTGAAACTTTAATTAAAGGTGAGAAAGTTGAAAGACCATATTTAGGTATTTATATGGCTGATATTTCTAATCCCTATTTATCACGTGAATATTATTCAATTATAAGAGAAGCTGGTGTTGAACAAGGTGTTATTGTAACTGATATTGAAGATCGTAGTTCAGCTGCCCTTGCCGGTGTTGAAGTATATGATATTATAACCAAAGTTGATAATCATGATATACCTTCTATGGCTTATTTAAGATATTATCTATATCAACATAAAGTTGGTGATGATATGAATATAACTGTTATTAGAAATGGCAAAGAAAGACAATTAAAAATTCGTTTAACCGCTAGTTAACTTGTTACTTAAGTAGCAAGTTTTTTCATAAAATAAATATTATTGTTTAAACTAATAAATGAGGTACAAAATGAAGAAGAAAATATTTACAATTATTCTTATCTTTAGTGTTTTAATATTAAGCTTATCATTATTTAAATTTGGTTATTCAAGCTTTCAAGTACCTGTTAAACCAGTCATTAATAATGAAAATATAGAAGAGCCAAAAGAAAATGAAAAAAATATCTTAAATACTAAAATAAATGATTTTCTAAATAATTTAACTATTGATGAAAAAATTGGGCAAATGCTTACGATATCATATCGTCATGATACTTATGATGAAACAATTAATGATATTCTTACAACTGTAAAACCAGGGGGATTTATTTTCTTTGGTGAAAACTTTACGACTTATGATAAAGCTCAAGATTTTATAAGTAAAGTTAAAGAAACTGCCAACATTCCTTTATTTTTAAGTATTGATGAAGAAGGTGGAAGAGTAGATCGTCTAAAAAATATTCAAGGTTATACTTATGATACTATTCCTCCTATGCTTGAAATTGGAGATACCAATGATGAAAATATTGCTTATACAACTGGTACAAATATAGCTAAAATTTTAAAAGATTTTAGTTTAAATATGGATTTTGCTCCTGTTGCTGATGTTTTTTCTAATCCTGATAATACTGTAATAGGAAATCGTAGTTTTGGCTCTGATTTTTATCTTGTTGCTAGGATGAGTTCTGCCTTAGCTAAAGGTTTAAGTGATAATAATATTATTCCAGTTTATAAACATTTTCCAGGACATGGTAACACTAGTATTGATTCTCATTATGAACTACCAATTGTTTCTAAAACTAAAGAAGAACTTTTAACTAGTGATTTAATTCCTTTTATAAATGCCATCAATAACAATGCTGAAGTAATCATGATAGGTCATTTAGCTATACCTCAAATTACTAATGATAATACCCCAGCTTCTTTATCTAAAGTTTTAATCACGGATATTTTAAAAAATGAATTAGGCTATGAAAATCTTGTAATTACTGATGCCCTAAATATGCAAGCCCTAACTAAATATTATAGTGAAAGCGATATTTATATTAATGCCATTAATGCCGGTGTTGATATCTTACTTAATCCCATTGATGCCAAAAATGCGGTAAAAACTATTAAAGATGCTCTTAATAATAATCAAATTACAGAAGATAAAATAAATGAAAGTGTCTTTAAAATTTTAAAACTAAAAGTTAAATACAATATATTAAACTTAGAATAAAAAACAAGTGTAATAATCATCATATTACACTTTTAAAATGTTAAAATATTAGGCTAAAAATTTAATAACAACAGTTACTAATGGATTTATATGATATGAACTTGAAGTAGTATTAAATAAAGCTGGGGAATTAAGGGTTATAGTTTGATTAGACATATTAACTAATTCCCATTCATCATTTTCTTGAGCAACAAATACCCCATTTCCCATTATTACAGTTGAACCATTATTAGGCCAGGCACTCCCGCCAGCATATACTATATTACTATTTTTATTTTTAAAGCCTATAGCAATAACATCATTATTTAAATCAAGGTTATTATCTGGTGGCATATAAGTATAAACTAGAAAATTAACTTCATATAATCCACCTTGTTTAAAGACAATTGCATTATTATAAATATTATAAATATTTGCATTATCTAATTCCATTCGATAAAGTGGAATACGCCCATTACTAGGTACAGTTACAGGTTGGGCATAAGTATTAAAAGCAACAAAATAACCTACTTTTAATTCTTGGGGGCCTGCTGGTCCGGTTGGTCCTGGTATCCCTTGTGGGCCTGGAGCCCCTACTGGTCCAGGAATTCCTTGCAAGCCTTGTTCACCTTGAGGACCTTCTACTCCCT
>CANROL010000052.1 GCA_947632255.1 uncultured Bacilli bacterium | reverse complement strand
TTCTAATGAAGTTATTTTAGGGGGAAATACGATTGGTATTGATATTAAAAATAATGGTGTTATGATAATTGGCTTTTATAAAATAAATAATAGTTATCCCGCGACTGATTTAGTTGAAGGGGATGTCATAACAAAAATAAATGATACTAAAGTAAATACTATCGCGGAACTAACCAAAGCTATTGAAGAAGGAATAAATGATGATAATACCATTAAAATATCTTATTTAAGAGAAAATAAAGAATTAGAAACATCATTAGAACTTATTTATAGTGATGGGGTTTATAAAACTGGCTTATACGTAAAAGATTCTATTACAGGAATAGGAACATTAACTTTTATTGATCCAGAAAGTAACATATATGGTGCTTTAGGCCATGAAATCGTTGAGAATAATACATCTAAAATAATAGATATTCGAACTGGTACTATATTTAAAAATAGTATTACTAGTATAAAGCCATCAAAAGATGGGACACCAGGAAGTAAAAATGCTAAATTTTATTTCAATACCAAATATGGTGATATAACTAAAAATACTAAATATGGTATATATGGTAATTATGAAGCTAGTTATGATGAAGATAATTTAATATCTATTGCCGAACCAGAAGAAGTTAAAATAGGTAAAGCAAGTATTTATACTGTTTTAAATAATGAAGAAGTAGAAGAATTTGAAATATATATAACTAATATAAATGAAAGAAGTGAAATAAAAAATATAACTTTTGAAATAACCGATAAAAAATTACTTAAAGAAACTGGCGGAATAGTCCAAGGTATGAGTGGTTCCCCAATCGTTCAAAATGGTAAATTAATCGGGGCTGTAACTCATGTTGTAACAGATAATGTCGAAAAAGGTTATGGTTTATTTATAACTACAATGTTAGAAGAAAGCGAAAAATAATCGCTTTTTTTAAATGTTATATCATGGTAAAAAAAGTAAGTGACATAACTTCTTAAATGTGATAGAATTAATATAGGAAGTGAAGCATTATGAGTAAAACAACTTTTATTTTGTTAGGAATTCTTTATTATGTTTTTACAATAGTTGTAATTATTTTAACTTTAAATTATATAAATAAAAAAGAAAAGAATAAGTATCGCACTTTATTATCATCACTAGAAAGAGATAAAAACTTAATCGTGGGGGCTTCTATTTTATCAGAATTAAATAAAGTTGGAGCTTTAATAAATAATGATACTTTACAAAAAAAATATACTAATTGGCAAGAACGTTTAAAAGAAATAAAAGAGGTTGAAGTACCTAAAATAACGGATGAATTATTAGATTTAGAGCAAATATTTGAAGATAAAAATTATCAAGAATTAAAAACTAAAATTGCCGCGTTAGAATTAGAAATATCTTATGTTAAGACAAAAGCTAATTTTTTACTAGATGAAGTAAAAGAAATAACTTTAAGTGAAGAAAAAAATCGGGAAACTATCACGAAACTTAAGGCTGATTATCGGGGTATTTTAACTAAATATAATAATAACAAAAAAGATTATGAAGAAGTATCTAAGCCTTTAGAATTACAATTTGAAAATGTTGATAAATTATTTAGTGCTTTTGAAGTAGCCATGGACAACAATGAATATACGGAAGTTGGGAAAATAGTAAGAGCCATCGGGGATACCATTGGTAACTTAACCATCGTTATTGAAGAAGCACCATCAATTATTTTAATGGGAAGAAAACTAATTCCTAATAAACAAGAAGATATCACCAAAATTGCTAATAGTATGACTAAAGATGGTTATAATTTAGAATATTTAAATATTGATTATAATATTGCCGAAGCTAATAAAAAAATAAATGATATCTTTGGTCGATTAAATGTTTTAAATTTAGAAGATAGTGTTTTTGAACTTAAAACTATTTTGGATTACTTTGATTCTTTATATCATGATTTTGATAAAGAAAAATTATCTAAAAAAATCTTTGAAGATTATCAAAGAAGTATTTTAATTAAAGCTACGAAAATGGAAAAAATAAGTAATGATTTAAATAAAAAAATTGATGATTTAAAATATAGTTATGATTTACAAGATGAAGATTTAGAAGTAGTAACTAGTATTAAGACGGAAATCGCGAGTATTAAAGATGATTATAATAGAGTAATCGAAATGAATCGTAAAAAATCTTTTGCTTATTCACGTTTAGCTAAAGAAATGGAACTTATTAATGCAAGTTTACTTAAAACTAGTGATAAATTAGAAATTACTTTAAGAACTTTAGGTAGTCTAAAAGAAGATGAAGCCAGAGCAAGAGAACAGTTAGAAGAAATTAAAAAGATTTTAAATCAAGCTAAAGATATGATAAAAAGTTATAAATTACCAGTTACACCTAAAAATTTTTATGTGGAATTATCCGAAGCTAATAATGCTATATTAGAAATGGCTAAAGAATTAGATAAAAGACCTATTTCTATTAAAATATTAAATACGAGAGTTGATACCGCAAGAGATTTAACTTTTAAAGTTTATCATACAACTAAAGAAACTATTAAAACGGCGAAAATGGCTGAGATGGCAATAGTCTATGGTAATCGATATCGGGCTAATCATAAAGACGTAGAATTAGGTTTAATTAAAGCTGAGAATGCTTTTTATAAAGGTAATTTTAAAAATAGTTTAGAAAATGCTATAAATGCGATAAATATTGTGGAACCAGGTATTCATAAAAGATTAATCGAGGAGTACAAATGACTTTTAAAGATTTTGTTTTAAAAGATAAAAAGGAAAATATTTATGAGTTTTATAAAAAGGTTGTAGAAAATCCTAAAGAGATAACTAAGATTACAAAATTAAAAATCTATGAAGAAATAATTAATGCTTATATAGATAATCCGGAAATTATTTTAAATATGCTTACTACCGAACAAGTAGAACTTTTAAAAAAGATTTTACAAGAAGAAGGAATTAAAAATAAAGATTATGGTTATCTAACTTTTATGGTTTTAAAAGATTTAAGATTAAATCATTTAATTTTTGCTAGTAAAGATAAATTTTATATTCCTGATGATTTAATTAATCCAGTTAAAATGGCTATTAATATATATAATAAAGAAGAACACTTAAATATTGATATTATAAATAATGTTGTTATTGGTTTAATAAGAATATATAATGTTGTTCCAATAGATCAATTTATCGAACAATTAAAAGATTATCAAATAAATTATAATAAAAAAGATTTTAAAGAATATTGTCTTAAAAATCCTAAGGTAGCGATAAAAAAATATCAAAATATAGAATATGTTATTTCTTCAGAAATACCAGCTTATAAAGATATCTTATATGCTATAAAAAACAATATTGAACCCTATAAATATAGTTTAGAAGAAGTAATAAGTATAGGTAAATATTGGCTTAATTTATTTAATCATGAACAAATTAATTTTCTTTCTTTTGTAGAAGTTCATTTACCATCTATATATATAGAATCAGTAATTAAAGATATTATCCTTTACAGTGGCTTTGGGATCGAAAACGATCAAATATTAAAAGATATCTCCGGTAATTTACAATCTTTATATGAAGCTTTTAAAGAATTATATCCCTTTTTACCATGTTGGATATATAAAGGTTGGCCTTTAAAAATTATAAAAAAGGATGTTAAATAAGCATCTTTTTTTAATTTAATATTCATATAATTATTTTAGGTGATACTATGTTTTATAGTAATATTCATGAAAGAATAAGATTTGTTTTCTTAATTAGTTTAATTATTTTAATGGCTATTATTATAAAAGTCTTTTATATTCAAGTATTTTCTTACAAAAAATTAAATACTCTTGCCGAAAGTTTATGGAGTAGAGAACTACCTATTAAAGCCGATCGTGGTTTGATATTAGATCGAAATGGGGAAGTTTTAGCAACTAATATTACGACTGTTTCTTTAGTCGTGGTGCCTGGGCAAATTGATGAACCCGAAAAAGTAGCACATGATCTATCATCTATTTTAAATACTGATTATCAAGATATGTTAGGACATGTTACTAAATCAACTTCTATTGAAAGAGTGCATCCAGAAGGAAGACAATTAAGTTATGATATAGCGGAAAAAATTAATAATTTAGGTTATGATGGGGTATATTTATTAAAAGAAAGTAAAAGATATTATCCATATGAGACTGTACTTTCTCATGTTTTAGGTTATGTTGGAATTGATAATCAAGGACTATCGGGGTTAGAACTTTATTATGATGAATATTTAACCGGGGCTGATGGGGCGATTAAATATTTTTCTGATGGTAAAGGAAATAAACTTGAATTAACCGAAGTATATGAAGCCCCCACAAGTGGAATAACTCTAAAATTAACGATTGATATGCGCCTTCAAATGGCGATTGAAAATGAACTAGATAATGCATTAGCCAAATATAATCCTGAACAAGCTTTAATTATGGCGATGAATCCTAAAACTGGGGAAATATTAGCTATGGCTAGTAGACCAACATTTAATAATAATGAATATCAAAAATCAACTACTGAAGTAATTAATCGAAATCTACCTATTTGGATGACTTATGAACCAGGATCTACTTTTAAAATTATCACTTTAAGTGCGGCTTTAGAAGAAAAAACAATTAATCTATTTACGGATACTTTTCATGATGGAGGCGCAATAAATGTTGATGGAGCAACAATTCACTGTTGGAAAGCAGGGGGCCATGGTACCCAAACAATGCTTGAAGTAGTAGAAAATTCTTGCAATCTTGGTGTCAATACAGGAACACATACAAATTTGAAGAAAATGCTTTAAATAATACAAATAATCATACCCAAATTGATGTTTGTTCTACCTTTAATTTAGTTTATAATAATGTATCTTATATAAATAATGAAGATATTAAAATAGATAATTCTATAATACAAATTACTTCTAATAAAAAAGATGACAATAAAAAAATTAATAATAAATTATATAATATAGATACTAATACTTATGAAAATATAATATATAATAAAAAACAAATTGATATTGATTTGTTAAATAGATTAGATTCTTCTATAATGACTATTGGAAGAGAGAAAATAATCTTTTAATTTTTAAAAAATTATGTATAATATTAAGTGTGTTAGATTTATTTAATCTCTTTGGACGGAAATTATAATAAACTAACACATTTTATTTTGCAATAATTTTATATTAATTTAGTGACTTTTCGTTAGAAATTTGGTACCATATATTTATGGTAGATAATTTGTTATTATAGATTGGAGGATATTTAAAAATGACAAAAACAAATGCAAATGATTTTTTAGGTAAAGAGGTAAATGTAAAGATAGACAGACCATTAGGATCAAGACATCCAAAACATGGATTTATGTATATGTTGAATTATGGTTTTATACCTAATACAATTAGTGGTGATGGTGAAGAACTAGATGCTTACTTAGTTGGTGAATTTGAACCGGTAGAAGAAAGTAAAGGTAAAGTAATAGCTATAATCCATAGAACTAATGACGATGATGATAAGTTAGTTGTTTCAAAAGATGGTAAAGAATATTCTGATGATGCTATTAGAGCAATGACAGAATTTCAAGAGCAATTTTTTGAATCAGTTATTATTAGATAAAAATTTAATGTAAGGGGGCAATAATAATGGAGCAATTAGATTTGCAAAAATTATATAAAGATTTTATTGGTGATAGAGAAGAATTATGGCGTATTGCTGATACTAAAAAATTACATATTAGCAATTTAGAAACTTCTCTTGATAAACCTTATTTTGCAAGAATTGATTTTACATCTGAAGAAGATGGTAAAACTAGTACCATTTATATTGGTAATAATGGTGTTATGCTAGGTACTGATGTAGTGGTTACTGATTGGCGAGCTCCAATTTCTTCTCTATACTATGATGCAGAAGTTGGTGAATGTAGCTTTGAAGCACCAACAGGGGAAATTAAAGGTAATAAGTCTTTAAAAAGACAATATGAAATAGAGGCAGGAAAGTTATTAGAGTATTTTGATGTTGATTTAGTTTCAAATGATAATTTATTACAAAAATATCTTAATAGTAATAATGATGCAAGATTGAAAAGTAACTCCTTTATTAGATTTAAGTAATACATATTTTACAGTAGAAGATATAAAAACTAAATATGATAGACTTTATAGAAATAATAAGTTAATTGAAAAGCCAGAATTATCAGATTACGATTTATTTAAAGAATCAGAAAAAGAAAAATTAAAAAATATAGTTGAAATAGTACAAAACCAATTAAAAGATAAAATATCTTTATTTGAATTTAAAGAAAATAATAATAGAACTTATGCTAGTTTTGAATTATCCAGACCATTAAATGCTAAGGAATTAGCATTTGTAAAAGGAAAAAACAATAATGTTTAATTTGAACTTATTGTTCTTTTTTTAATTATTTTTCATAAATTTTAAAGAACATGGAGGAGTTCTTTAATGTATGAAACTAACGATATAGAAGTTAAGTTTAGTACAAAGCATTTACCTTTTGAATATAAATGGTTGGAATATAGATTAATTGTAAATAAAGAATTATATGATGAAAATGTTATAAATTTAAAAGTATTTAAAGCAATGGAACAATCTCTTTTATCAAGACTTAATAAAATAAGAAATGAATATTCAAATGAATTGACAAATGATAGCAAATGAGGTAACATTCAAGCAACCTAAGGTGCCTTGGATTTTAGGAACATAGAAAGGAATGTGGTATTATGTATTTTAAAAAAATTAGAGAAAGGTTAAAAGAAGGTAAAATAATTCATGATAATGAGTTAAATATTGATTACTATACTCGTGTTTCAAGTAATAAAGAAAATCAATTATCACTTGAAGAGCAAAAAAAATACTTTGAAAAAAAATATTAAGAAAAGCAACATAAGAAACCTAGTTCGTAGTTATATTGATAAGTATATTTTTGGTACATCTGAAAAACATAAATTGTTTTAAATTTTAGTAGCATAGAAAGGAATATAGCTTCATGGATGTTAAAAAAGTGAGAGAAGAGATAAGACAGGGTAAAATAATTTATGACATGGAATTAAATGTTGGTTACTATGCTCGTGTTTCTACAGATAAAGATGATCAATTAAATTCACTTGAAAATCAAAAAAATTTTTTTGAAGACATGATTAAGGAAAACAAAAAATGGAAATTAGTTCGTGGTTATATTGATGAGGGTATTTCTGGTACAGCAGTAAAACATAGGGATTCTTTTTTAAAAATGATAGAAGATGCTACTTTAGGCAAATTAGATTTAATACTTACAAAAGAGATATCAAGATTTTCAAGAAATACCGTAGATAGTATTAAATATACAGAATATTTGCTTAAAAATGGTGTTATTGTATATTTTTTATCTGATAACTTAAATACAATTCAAGAAGATGCTGAATTTAGATTAACTATTATGTCTAGTTTAGCCCAAGATGAGGTACGAAAATTATCAGAAAGAGTTAAATTTGGTGTAAATAGAATGATTAAAGATGGTAAATTAATTGGTGGTAATTTAACTGGTTATTTCAAAAAAAATGGTAGATATGAAATAAA
>CANROL010000051.1 GCA_947632255.1 uncultured Bacilli bacterium | reverse complement strand
TGTGAGTACATTTAATGCTTTGATTATTTTTTAGTATTAGCAAGCACTGCAAATGTACTCCCACATTTGCAATTATTGATGGAAAATATTTTAATAATTATTTGTTTTTAAAAGTATGGAAATGATTACTTTTTTATAGTATAATGTTATTAAATAAAAGAAAATATTTGGAGGTATATTATGGCAGAATTTACTTTTATAGATTTATTTGCGGGGATAGGGGGAATTAGAAGACCTTATCAAAAACTAGGTGGAAAGTGTGTTTTTTCTTCGGAAATAGATAAATTTGCAATTAAAACTTATGAAGCAAATTGGAATGAAACACCAAGTGGTGATATAACTAAAATAGATGCTAAAGATATACCTAAATTTGATATATTACTTGCAGGTTTTCCTTGCCAAGCTTTCTCTATCGCGGGAAAAAGGAAAGGCTTTAATGATATAAGGGGAACAATGTTTTTTGAAGTAGAAAGAATTTTAGAATATCATAAACCAAAATGTTTTATGTTAGAAAATGTTAAAGGATTATTAAATCATGATAAAGGTAAAACATTTAAAATAATGATGGACATATTGACTAAAAAATTAAAATATAAGGTGTATTGTGATGTTTTAAATGCTAAAGATTATGGCGTTCCTCAAAATAGGGAACGAGTTATTATCGTAGGATTTAAAAATCCTAATGTAAAATTTGAATTTCCTGAGCCTTCAAAAGAAAAAGTTAAAGTAGGAGATATTTTAGAAAAAAATGTTGATCCTAAATATACAATTTCTGATAAAATTTGGGAAAGTCATCAAAGAAGGAAAAAGTTAAATAAAGAAAAAGGCAATGGCTTTGGCTATTCTTTATTTAATGAAAATTCTTTATATACTAGTACAATATCGGCACGATATTATAAAGATGGATCAGAAATATTAATTGAACAGAAAAATAAAAATCCTCGAAGACTAACTCCAAGAGAGGCGGCAAGACTTCAGGGGTTTCCTGATGATTTTAAGTTTGTAGTAAGTGATATGCAATTATATAAGCAGTTTGGTAATTCAGTTCCAACAAAAATGATTGAAGCTGTTGCTAATAATGTTTATAAAGCTTTAAAAGAAAGTGGTGAGATATAATGAAGATAAAAATAGAAGAATATAGAAATAATTTATTATTTTATACTATATTAAAAAATATTATAAAATGTAAGTTGAGGGAAAATAAATTAGAAGAATTTGAAAACTATATTAAAGAAAATATTAATTTAGGATATAATAAACTTATTGAATTCTTGAAAATGCAAATAGTACGTGAAAATGTAAAAACATATGAAGATTATTTAATACTAATAAATCTTTGTGATGAAGATAATTATGATATGTGGTGCGATTTAACAATATTATCAATAGAGTTATTGTTATGTAAAAATTTAATTTTAGCCGAAACTAAAACTTATGCTAAAACTCAATATAGTGAAGATATCGAAAACATAAAAGATAAACTTAGCTTTAACTATGATTTAATAAATTTAGAATATCCTTATGGTCAAAGAGTTATAAATGCTTTATTAGTCTATGCTTTAACAAATACAAATAGAAAAAATGAATTTATTTTAGAATCTAGTGGCAAAGTAATTAAAAAGTTAAATAATTTAATTATTAATATATCAAATAAATACAACATTAATGCTAATAATGTTTTTATGATAATTATGGACGAATCAATAAATCAAAGTATTATTTCAACGGCTGGTTCTTCATATGAATCCAGAGTGGAAAGCGTTTTGTTAAATATATCTGATAATGTTAGACCTCACGTGCATGATAAAAATATTACTTCTGTTGAGTATGACTACACTTTTGAATTAGATGGAAAAGTATATGGCGTTAGTGCTAAAAGAACATTGAGAGAACGGTATAAACAAAATTTTGAAGATGTACACCAATTATCAGTTGAAGCAGTATTTTTGATTACTTTAGGTATTGATTTGAATGAAGAAAAATTAAATAATATTATGCAAAGACATGGATATTTTATCGTAGTTTCCCAAGAAATGTATAACTCTCAATCATATTTTAAAAAGAATAAACGAGTAATTTCTTCAGAAAATTTTAATGCAGATAATTTAAGAAAATTATTTTCACAATATGTATAGGATGTATATATAATGATAATTAATATTATTAAAAATATAAGACTTTTTAATATTGATATTTTAGTTAATTTTATTTCATTGTTTCTCTCTATATTTGCAATATGGAAACAAAAGGCTAAATTAATATTTGAAACATTAAATGGAAGATTTTATATAGATTATTTTCGCGGAGTCGATGAAAATGGATTTGATTATATTGAATTACTTCCATTTTTTAGAATTATAAATCGCTCTCAATTGCCAATTACAATTTATTCAATAGAAGCTATTTTAAAAAATTCTAATATACAATTTAAATCTGGATATCAATATGGTAAAATAAAAAAAATTAAATTTTATGATTCTAAAAATGATTCAACATTAATTTTAAACAATTTTTAAATTTTGATGAACCAATTAATTTGGGTGCTTATGAAATAATAGATGGTCATTTAGATACTTGGATAAATGGTAATGTAACTGATCTAATAGATGCTAAAATAATTGTTAAAACATCACGAAAAAAATACATTAAATCAATAAAATTTAATGAAATTAACGGAGATTATATAAGAAAAGAAATTTATTAAACTAAATAATAATTTTAATATCTATAAAATTTTTAATGGACCTTTAGTACTTGGAGCAATATCTATTTTGTTATTATATTTTCCAATATCTCGAACAAGATCGGAACAAATAATTAATAATTTTATTGCAACTCCAAAGTTTTTATCATTTGCACTAGTTATTTCGTAAAACATAAAAATATTATTTTTCAATTTTTCTATCTGTTTAATAGTTATGTAATTAAGTGAATCTAAAGTTGCTTTATTTTGTTCTATTTTATTTACTTCTTTTATTAAATATAAAGAGTTTTTTGATATAACTGAAAATACCTTATTTATTATTTTCCTTTCATCTATGCTTAATTTTGATATTGCCTCTAAACTATATTTTTTTTCACATTTTTTTAACTTTATTTTTGCTTCCTCATAACTTATATTAGAAGTTTTATCTTTATATGTTTCAGATGTATAAAGCATAAAATTAATAGAATTCTGTTCTTCTACACTTTTATTTAATACCGGGGCTTTTTCGGAAATAAGGACATCGTACCATAAAATTTTTTCTATTAAAAAATTAATTTCTTTATTAATATCCTCAAAATACTCTTTTCTTTTTTGCTTTATTTCATCTTTTTTATTAAAATAGTCTTTTAAATCAATAACTACTGCTAATAATATAGCTGAAAAAGTACTGCAACCCAGACCATTTAAAATATTAAATGCAATATTATAATTTGATAAAATCGCTGCCAATATAACCATAATAATAGAAATTATCCCAAAAATAATGTAAATTTTTATTCTGCTTTTAATATTCATATTATCATCCTTAATCTAAAAATTATTACTTATTATATTATTGTATTCTTCAAAAGAAATAGAATTTATACTTTTATATTTTTCTGTTAATTTATCTAATAAAGAATCAATATTTTGTATATCTTTAATAACATCATTATTTGTTTCAGATAATGAATTTATGTATTTTTTAATTTTTTCAAAATCTTCTTTAATATCTAATCCTATATGTTTTAATTTAGATATTTCAAATAATAACTCGTTTTTTTCTTGCTTAAATTCTTCAACTTTATTAGCAAATTTTTCATAAGAAACAATTATTTCTTCCTCAGCATATTCAATACTTTCTTTAGAATAACCAACCATCTGGGCTATTTCTTTAAAGTTAAGATCTAAATATTTTTCAAAACCTTTTAATATTAAAAGAGATGGTTTTACTCTTGTGCCTTTTTCAATATTATTTATTTCAGTATGACTAATATTAACTAATTTTGCAAGTTCTCTTGCTGATATATTTTTCTTTTGACGGGCTTCTTTTACTAAAGCACCTAATGAAGTATTTGTATTCATGAAGCTCACTTCCTTTGTTAAAATTATAACATACTAAAAAGAAAAATCAATATAATTTTGGAAACAAGTTGACAATTAAATATTTTTATAGTATTATTAAAATGGAAATAGGTTTACAATATATGAAAGGAGGGAAAAAATGTCCTATTTAGAATT
The DNA here is from genome assembly GCA_947632255.1 of uncultured Bacilli bacterium. GTDB lineage: Bacteria > Bacillota_I > Bacilli_A > RF39 > UBA660 > Caccenecus. The sequence continues at coordinate 3,434 of CANROL010000051.1, read as the reverse complement.
TTATAGACTTATATCAAAGCCTTGGTCTGGAACAAAAGAAATAAGTTTAATTGCTAATTGTGGTAGAGATAAAGCTACAAAGATTAGAAATACTATTGTAAATGAAATAACTAAAGAGGGGAAAAGAGTTCCTGAGGGAAAAACAATAGTAGTTCCAACAAAAAGAGTAATTGATTATTTAGGTTTAGATCAGCAATATATTATAGATATGGCAAAGAATGAAACTAGTATGCTTTCTAATAATGATAATGATAGGTCATTAAATTATGCCTGCGTATTACATTAAAGGAAAAGGGTGGAAAATTAGATTTTATGCTAATGACATTTATGGAAATCGCAAACAATTTGAGCGAAAATGGTTTAATACTAAAAAAGAAGCTCTTGCCATAGAAAAAGATTTTCGAAATAGTAAAGAAACTGAAATAAATAATATTACTTTTGAAGAGTTATGGGAAGAATATTCAAACTATAAAAAATTGCATTTAAAAGCACAATCATTTCGAGCGGTTGCTAGTCGTTTTGAAAATCATTTATTGCCATATTTTAAAAACTATAAAATAAATAATATTACAAGTGGTATTTATATTAATTGGCAACAAGAGATTGAGAAAAAAGGCTTTAAATATAAGTATAATTCTAGTTTACATGGAGCTATGGTAAATATATTAAATTACGCAATAAAATTTTATGGTTTAAAATCAAATGTAGCAAGTTTAGCTGGTAACTTTAAACGAAAAACGGAACTTAAAAAGAATGTAAATTTCTTTACATTTGAAGAATACCAAAATTTTATAAGCGTTGTAAGTGATAATATTTATAAAACTCTATTTGAAACTTTATATTATACAGGCTTAAGATTAGGTGAAGCTCTTGCTTTAAATTGGAACGACTTTAAAGATAGTAACTTAAATATTAATAAAACAATTTCTAAAGAAACTATAAATGGTAGGAGAATTATAAATACACCTAAAACACAAAAATCAATACGAGTAGTAAAATTAGATAAAAAACTTAATGAAGAAATAGAAGAATTAAAAACCTATTACCAAAAATATGAAGGTTTTAATGATGATTGGTTTATCTTTGGCGGATTAAATCCATTAGCACCTTCAACAATAGAAAGAAAAAAGAATAAGTATTGTGAAATGGCAAATGTAAAAAAATAAGAATACACGACTTTAGACATAGTCACGCATCCTTATTATTATCAATGAATGTACCTATAACAGTAATTTCGAAACGTTTAGGTCATTCAGATACAAATATGACATTCAATACCTATTCTCATATGATTCCAAAAGATGAAGATAAAGCAGTCGACATCTTAAATCAAATGAAACTAAAATAAAATATTTAAGTGTTTTTTAAGGGTTATGAATATCAGTTTATTATAAAAGCCCCAAAAGCAGGGGCTTTATAATCTAAATGGTCGAGAAGACAGGATTTGAACCTGCAACCCCATGGTCCCAAACCATGTGCACTACCAAATTGTGCTACTTCTCGAAGTGGTGCGCCCTAAGGGAGTCGAACCCCTAACCTTTAGATCCGTAGTCTAACGCTCTATCCAATTGAGCTAAGGGCGCAAACTCTCGCACACTTCTTTCAAATGCATTATTATTATATTATAACTATAAGTAAAAATCAACCTATTTTTAAAGAATTTTTGTAAATATTTTGTTAAAAATCTTGAAAAGTAACTATTAACTATAAAATTATGATACAATAAAGACGAAAGGGGTGCTAGTTACTTTGGATTGGCAATTAGATTTAGATTATTTAATTAATAATATAGCTTTTGATCGAGATATAAAAGGGATATATATTATCTTAAAACATTTCTTAAAATATGATAAAGATAAAGCATTAAAGAATTGGCTAAAAGTTTTAAATAAATATCCAATTAGAAATTTAGAAAAAGACTTAAATTTTAGTTTATTATTATATGATTTTCCTATTTTATTAATTAAAGAAATTGGTTTAAATAAATTTTTAGAAATTAAATTAACTTTAAATAAAGATATTAATTTCTTATTAGATAATAATTTATTTAATATTTTTATGGAAAATACAGGTATTTATAAAATAATTAATTCATATATTTTGGATAGTAAAGATAAAGTTTATGGTTTAATTAAAGATGTGTATCTTAATCAAAAAAGTTTTCCTCAAGATATATTTGATTATAATATTTTTATTAGTAATATAATTAAAATATATTTAAATAATAATATAATAGATATAGATTTATTTAAAAATATTATTAAAACTGTTAAAAATAAAAAAGAAAGAATTCTTATTAATACTTTATTAATTGATTATTTATAATTTTTTAGTTAAAATATAAATGGAGGTTAGTTATGCAATATTTTTTAGCTTTAGATTTAGGGAAAATGTATGTTAATAAAGATCGTTATAAAAAAATAGATTTAAGTACAATTAGTCCTATTTTAGGTCAAAATCATAATTTTAAATATTTATGTAATTTTACAATGGAGTTTAATAATAGTCAGGTATTAAAAGAATTTTTATTAAAGAAGGGATTAATTAATAATTATTATATTAATCATAATTTAGTATTTACTTATAAATTAACTAAAGATAATACTTCTGTTAACTATGGACTTGATATACCTTATCAAAATTATAAAACCTATTTTAATTATGCAACTTTACCTAATATAATTAAACATAATATTGTAACTAAAGAAAATTATTTAAATAATATAATTAATTATTATATGCCTAGTAAATATTTACCTGAAGGATTTTATCATTTAAGGAAAATTCAAAGTAATAATTTAACAGATGCCGAAATATTTGAAGCTGTTAGGTATTTTGTTAGAGATATGTGTTATAAAAATGGTAATTTTAGTTATCGGGAATTTTATAAATTAGCCATGTTAATAGCTAAGCTTGATGGAGTAACTCACGAATGTAAAGAAGAAAAAAATATAAAAAAAGAAAGCATTAATGATGATAGCAAATTTGCTAATTTAAAAGCAAGACAAGAAATAAGAGAAGATGATCAAATGCGATTATTTTAATTGTCAATATATTGTCAAATTATGAGACTTAGACTTCATAATTTAAAAAAAATTTAGTATGATATTAATGTAAAGGAAGTGGCGATATGTTATATCCCTCAATAGATAAATTATTAAATATTGTTGACTCTAAATATATTTTAGTTCATATTTCTTCTGAAAGAAGTAAGCAAATGTTAGAAAATCATCATTTTCAATTAAAAGAGAATGAATATTATAATAAGAAAGAATTAGGAAGAGCTTTAGAAGAAATAGAAAAGGGTTTAATAACTATTAAAAGAAATAGTTAATTTTTTCAAAAACTAATTAAAAAATACTTGATTTTAACTATCGCATATGTTAAGATAGTTATGTTCTTTGGGGAACTAGCTCAGCTGGCTAGAGCATCTG
>CANROL010000050.1 GCA_947632255.1 uncultured Bacilli bacterium | reverse complement strand
CAATACCTAAGTCGAAAGATATGGTAAAGAGAAAGTCCAGACTACAAACAACAAGTTTGGTAACGAAAGTTATAGTGGTAAGAAAATCCTGCGGGTGTTAAAGCTCGTGCCGGTTCAAGTCCGGCCTTGGGCACCATCTTAAAAATAATCTTCCTTTACAGGAAGTTTTTTTATATTCCAAATTTATTTTATATTATATAACAACTAACTAACCTTGCCCCATAGTAATTAAATTATAACTGGAATTTTCACTTATTTTTCCATAATAAGCTGTATAGTAGTAAGTTTCATTTTTAGAAAATGTATTACTGTTTCCTTCACATATAAAAGAAAATTTTATAACCATAATATCATTATATTTTATATTATTCCACTCTTCTTCCATATTTTGATTAACACTATCATAATCAATTGTTAATAAACGACAATTTTGGAAGCTAACAAATTCATTTTTTAATTTTTTTATAACATCATCAATATCTTTTTCTTCATGAGTATTAGTATTATTAATATTTATTTGTACATCTTGAGTTATCCCTTCATTAAAACAACCCGTAGAAATTAAAACTAATAAAATACTAATTAATAACAATATACATTTCTTTTTCATAAAATTTTTCCAATCTATATTTTTATATATCCTATAAAATTTATCTATTATCAATTACTTATACTTATCTTTATTAATTTCATTTATTTTTTCATTAATCCAAATATTTAAATGTTTTTTTAAAGGTAAAAAGCCATCTTTTTCTAATTCTTCAATATTTTTACCATCAACTTTATAATTAATATTTTTAATTGATAATTTTAAATGATGATTATTAACATCATTATCTAATACTTTAGCATATATTATTTCCCCAATATCCCCATAGTCAGAAACAGCTTTAACAAAATTATCTGATATTTCCGAAATATGAATTAAGCCATCATATTCATCATCTACTTTAACAAATATACCATATTCTTTAAAAGCTGTAATAGTACATTTAATAATATCATCTTTTTTATACATTTTTATATCAACCTGATTTAATTATAACATATTTTTAGTTTACTTCAAGCGTTTTTTCAATTATAATTATTTTGGTGAAGAAAATTGGAAAAAGAAATTAAAGCTTTAATTGATGATTTAAGACCACTTATAAATGGTGATGGTGGGGATATTGAATTTATTAGATATGAAGATAAATATGTCTATATTAAATTATCAGGAGCTTGTGCCAACTGTTTTTATCAAGATGATACAATTAGTTTAGGAATAGAAAACTATTTAAAAGAACATATTCCAGAAATTGAAGGAGTTATAAATGTAAGTTTATAATTCTTTTTTTAATAACCATTCCACCCTATCTATTGGAGCATATTTATTTATTTCTAAAAATGCTGATGCTAAAAATTCTTCATAAGAAGTTGACTTTTCAATAATAGGAATTAATATTTCTTCTGTTTCTTCATCATTCATTACTTTTTCATATAAATCAAAATAATAAGTAGGATAAAGTAGCCTAGCATATAATAAAGATAGACTATAAATAGAAAAATGACATTTTTTTAAAGCATATTGTAAATAGTTTAGGGCATCTTCATTCGCAAAGAAAGCACTTTTAATAAATTCGGCAATATCTCTTACTTCTAAATCAAAAATAAAACTTAATGGATTAAGATAATTTAGAGCATAATTAGGATAATTTAAGCGACGATGAGATAAACATATTCGATCATTTTCACTAGTTTGGTATTTATTATTAGCATTAATAACATAACTAATGGCATTTTCCCCTAAACCGATATAATAACTAAAGCTATTTAAAATAATGGGTTTATTTTGTCCTAATTCATGAATTTGATATTCAAAATAATCAATTTTATTACTCCAAAGAGTACCCCAGTTATTACGATATAAATTACTTTTAGAAGGATTTAATCTTAAATTATTATTTAAAGCAAGAATATCTGGTAAATCATATTCTTGATATATGTCTTTATTAGGTTTTAATAAACAATAGTTAGTATTTAAAACATTAGTAATTATTTTATTAAATTTATTTATAATAATATCATGAACAGGAATATTACGTAGTTTTAATTCATTAGAAACATTAACTATATCATTTAATTCATTATCCATTCTTTTTATGGGAACAAAATAATAATTAATATTGTTTATTTGAAAACGGTAGATACTCCCCCATTGTTCAACTTCATCTATATTTAAATTATAATAATAATTGATACTTTCTTTCATATATATCACTAGTAATATATATGAAAAAACTACAGTTTATATAACTGTAGCGGTATCATTATTAGGAATAGTATCCATTACTTTTTTAGCATTATCATGAGCTATATTAGCAACTTGTTCTCTGGCTTCAGCATTGGCTAAATGTTCAGTTGCTTGAGCTAATTTGGTATCTATTTCTTTTTCTTTTAAATTTAAGGCTTGTTCTCTTGCTTGTAAATCAGCAAGATTTTTTTGATATTTAGATATTAAAGCATCAAACATATTCTCACAAGCTTTTAGAAAAGTTTCTTTATCAGCATCAAAATTTAATTCTGGAGTTTTAGTTTCTTCATTAGAAGTATTAACTAATGGTTCAACACTAACTTCAGGTTCTATTGGGGTCGCTGGACTATCATCAGGAGTAACTGGAGTAACACTTTCGGGCATAACAGGAGTATTAGGCATAACTGGGGCATCAGGAATAATAGGATTATCAGGAATAACATTAGTTGGTTCAGCACTAGTTACAGGAATAACTGATTCATTTAAATCAACAGCACTATTTGGTGCAGGATTATTTAAAGGTTCCTCTTTTAAAGGTGGCTCCACCGATAAAACTTGAGGATTGGGCTCTTCTTTAGGTGTTGATGGTTGCTCAGGAGTATTTACAACATATCTTGTTTTAATTAAATCAAAAGCCGATTCACTTGGTAGATATAATTGAACATAATAAACTTCATCAGCATTTAAAGTATCAGGAATACTAACATATAAAAAATTAGTACCACTTATAATACCTTTTAAATATTTTTTAACACTTTCCCATTCATTAGGATTACTTATTTTCTCTAATTTAGTAGTTAATTTACTAACATAAACTGCAGGTAAACCCATAGGACTAGTTCTTTCAATATCAAATATTACATAAGTATTATCTTCAACTTTAAAAGCACTTAATAAATTAAAAGCCTCACTTCCCGTAGGTTTAAGAATGTTTATTTTCATATATTTATATCCTCCTTTTTATTCTAAATAAATTATAACAAAATTTTCTTTATTAATCAATCTTTTTAAGCATAAACCATTTGCAACCATAAGCACAATAATTTTTAATATAATTATCAACTTGTGATACATCATTTATATCTTTAAAATTTTTATTGGTGGGAGCGTTAAAACCTTTAAGACGTAATTTACTATAAGCTATATCACCAACAATAAAATCAAAATCTTCAAAATAATCAGTTAATTTTTCCACTAATTCTTCTTTATTTAAAGCATCTTTATAATTATTTACAATTTCGTATTTATGATTATTTATTTCAATTATTTCCATTTAAAACCCTCCTATAAACTAAAAATTAAAATACTTATAATACTAAAAGATGTGACAATAACACTCATTAATAATAAAATATCAACATAACCATTTCCAGTCGTAAGTTTAAATTTAAAAATATTATTGGAAGTAGTAGGTTCTTTAAGTAATTGATAACTACTTAACATATTAGTATCTAAATTAATAGTTTTGGTAATATCAAAATCATTTAATTTAGTATAATAATATTTTTCAATGTAATTATCTTTATCCATTAAATATTTATATGAATAGCGATATGGATCATTATTATTAACATAGATTAAATCTAAAAATTTTTCTTCTTCTTCATAACTTATTGAAGTTTGTTTTTTCTTTAATATAAACATATCAATTAAATATTTTAAAACCGTTCTAAAATAAATAATTGGTTTTTGATATTTAAGTTTTTGATTTTTTTTATCTTCTTCATAAAAATTTAAAAAAGCATCTTTAAAAGATAAAACATTCATTAAAGTAAAACCATAAATAGTTAAATTATGAAAAAAAGCACTTTCATCTCTTAGATAATAAGGATTTAATATACGATCTTCACCATATATTAGAACTAAAATACGAATAACTATGACATTAAAAGAATTATATACTAAGCCATTTTGATTTAAAGAACTAGCTACATATAATTTTATAGCTTGATCAAAAGCTTCATTAATAAAGTATTTATTATTCATAGCTACTCACCCTATTTATTTTAACATAATATAGGTAGAAAAAGCAATTAACAAAAAATAGACAATTGTTTACATTAATTTGATTTTTATATTGTCAATATTTTACATAAAGAATTTATATAAAGGAATATTTAAACTAAGAGCAATATTATTTAACGCTAAAATATTAATAGGTTTATTATGATATAATGATTCTATACCCCGAATAATAGTTATACTTACTTTACTTATTCTAGATAATTCTTCTTGAGTTAAATAACCATATTTTTCATTATGCATACGATAGTATTTAACATTACTCCCTATTTTTAAATATAAATCTTGATTCATATATTATTCCTTTCAAAAAAAACACTTGATTTATAAATTTTAATCAAGTGTTAAATACTATATTAATTAATTTTAGACTTTAAGTCAAGAAATAGGCTTTAATTTAGGCCAAAATAGATATAAATCATACAATAAATTAGGTGATATATATGTATCCACATAAAAACTTTGGTGGAGGCTTCTTTACCATTATTGCTATTTTTTGCTTAGCAATTTTAATATTTTATCAAATTTTAATTACTTTAATTTTACCTTTAAGATTTAATTTATTTATTTTACTTATTGAAGTTTTTGCTTTATTTTATTTATTATTTAGAATTATTTATCCCCATCATTAGTCATTTTAGCGATTAAACTTTCAGTTTTAAAAATATAATCAAGTTTAGTACGCATATTTTTAGTACAATTTATTTCTGGGGTTTCTAGTTTTATTATAGGAGGAATACTAATTACAAGATAAAATAAATCTAATTCATTAGGTTTTAAAGGATAACTATGTAAATATTTATTTAAAAGAGTTTCAAAATTAAAATTTAAATATTCTTTTTGATAAAAAGTTATTAAATCTAAAATTGGGGAATCTATTTTGGATTTTTCCCAACTTATTAAATAGCCTTTGTCACTTAATATATAATGATCTGTTTCTAAATTGTTATGAATAAAAGCTACTCGTTCTTTTAAATCATCTTTGGTGTTATCATACCATTTGTCAAGTTGATCTTCAGCATAATTTAAGGCGGCATATATTTTATAAATATTTCTTAATAACAAATATTCACTAGGACTGGGATAAATTATTTCAATTAAACGATTATATAAGTCATCATAATAAGCTCTAGTATATACAATATTATTTTTTATATTGTCATATATTTCTTTATATTTATCTTCTGTTATTTCTTTATAATAAGTTGTTTTATTGTGTAATAAAGCCACTAAATCCATCATGTCTAAGGCTTTTTGCTCTTTTGGTATTTCTACTTCGGGAATATATTCAAAAACGTTTACTTCGTGACGAGAATTTTCTTCAGCAAGTTTAGGAAAATAATCAAAATTACGGCTTAATAAATAATGATATGCATCCTGAACTTTATTGCTACTTTTTTCTTTTACAACATAAGAACCACTGGTGGAATCGATAATTGTAACGTTTTTCTTTTTGGTAAAACGATATGGTTTATATAAATTTTTTAATTCCTCTAAGGCATTATTCATTAGCCTCAGGGATTATTAATTTATCACCACTGGTAAGTTCGCTTAAATCATTGTATTCGGATAAAATACTCATATTGGTATTATACATGGTGCAAATTGTTTCTACTGTTTCCCCATCACTAACCATATGAATATGATATGTAGTATAATCATCTAAAGTGCCATTTAAATTATCAATAATAGTGTCTTCATTTATTTTTGTAGTGGTAGTTTTGGTCTCTTCTTGCTTAGTTTGCTCAAGAGAGTCTACTGATACTTCTTCTAAAACATTATTTTCTTCATGACGGGGTTCTTCATTAGTTAAACTTGATGTACTTTCTTCATAAATAGGTAATTCATCAGGAGGAAATAAATCACTGGCATCTTTAAATATTCGATTAGGATCTTCTTCTTTTGATTCAATTTTTTCTTCTTCTTCTTTTTTACTACCTATAACATTAAAATCAATATTGATATGTAAAATATTACTTTCTTTTACTTCATAAGTAAAATCTTCAATCATAAATTCAATAGTTTTTTCATCAATATCATCATTTATAGCTATTTCAAATGGTAATATGTAAGAAAATGGTTCTTTGTTAACACTTAATTCATGGCTTTTAAAATCCCCAGTTAAAATAAAATTACCTTTTAAAGTTCCCTCTTCAACTTTAATTTCATGTTCTAAACTAATACTAGTAATTTCATACAATGTTTTTTCAAAATCAATATCCTTTGTGAAAGGTATTTTGCAATTCATCTAATCATCTCCTAAAAAATTGTATGAATTTAATAATTATTTAGACCTAAAAAGACATAAATAAATTGACTTTTACCATATAATATAGTAAAATTTTAGAAGTAAAGAAATTTTGGAGGTGGCAAAATGGCTAAAAAAGTAACAACTAAAAAACCTTTAACAGGAAATAAAAGAAGTCATGCTTTAAATGCAACTAAAACACAACAAAAACCTAATATTCAAAAAAAGACTATTAATGGAAATAAAGTAAGAATAAGTGCTAGAGAAGCTAGAACTATGGAAAAATAGAACATTATGTGTTCTTTTTTTTGACTAAATTTGTCATAAAAAAGAAAATTATTTTTATAATAATATTAGGTGATGTTTTTTTGAATTTAAAGAAATGGAAAATAATTAGTGTTTTTGGTATTTTTCTTACTAGTAGTTTACTTCATTTTATTTATACGTGGTTTCCTAACTTTTTTACTTCCCTATTCTTTCCCGTAAATGAAAGTATTTGGGAACATAATAAAATAATTATTGGATCTTTTCTTATTTGGGCAATATTAGAAAAAATAATTTTTAAAAAAGAAAGAAATACATTATTTGCAGGTTTAATATCATCTCTTTTTTGTGCATTTATTGTTATGCTTGTATTTACTCCAGTATTTTACTTAATTTTAAAAACTAAAGATAATATTATTGTTACATTTATTATTTTCTTTATTGCTATTTCTATTAGTGAAGTAATTAATTATTTCTTATTAAAACAAGATGCTAATCCTAAATTAGAGAAAATAGCAATTATTGGTTTTATTCTAGTTACTATTCTTAATGCTTATCTTACTTATAATCCTTTAGATTTAGGAATATTTTATGATTATGGCAAAAAAGTTTATGGCTTAGGTAATTAATTCTAAGTCTTTTTTGATGATGGGAGATAATATATTAATTAAAGTTTTTTTAAGAGAATTATTTTCTATTTCATTTATGGCAAATGTTCGGGTTCCTGCTTTATTTAAGGAAGTTCCACAGTGGAATATTATATTTTCATCAATTATTATAAATCTATCATGAAAAGTATTGTTTCTTATGATGGTTAAATTATGATATTCACTATTATATTTTTTAATATCAATATCTTTTAATAATCCTTTTTC
>CANROL010000049.1 GCA_947632255.1 uncultured Bacilli bacterium | reverse complement strand
GGTTATTATTCTATGTTTCAAGAAGATAAATATATTATTGTTAAAAATGCTAATTTTTTTGGTAGTGCTAAATTAAATGATAATGATACTAATTTATTACTTAAATATTTAGAAAATCCTAGTGATAATTCCATAATTATCTTTATATGTAATGAAAAATTAGATTTAAGAAAAAAAATAACTAAATTAGTTAGAGATAAATATAGTTTAAAAGTTATTAATAATTTAAAAGTATATGAAATAGAAAATAGATTAAAAACCTATTTTCAAAAAAATAATATGAGTATTGATGAAGAAAGTATTAAATATATAATTAGTAATAGTTTAAATAATTATGATTTAATAATGATGGAAATTGAAAAATTAATATTATATTATAATAAACCTAGTAAAATTAATTATAATGATGTTTTAAATATATCAGCAAGAAATATTAATACCAATAATTTTTTATTTGTTGATGCTATAGTAAATAATGATTTAGAAAAAAGTTTAAATTTATATAATGATTTAAAAATAATGAAAGTTGAACCAACAGTTTTAATATCATTAATTGCTAGAGATTTTAGAATTATGTATAATATAAAAACTATGTTAAATGAAAATGCCAATGAATATACAATTCTGAATGAATTAGGCTTAATGGATTGGCAATTAAATAAATATTTGCAAAAAGTATTTCCTTATAAATTAGAAGAATTAAAAAATATATTAATTAATTTAGCTAATTTAGATTTAAATATTAAAAAAGGGAAGATAGATAGATTTTTAGGTTTAGAATTATTTATTTTAAATATGTGTGGGTAATATTTGGATGAAAAAAAATAATAAATATTATTTATATGGTGATTAGTATTGAACAGCAACATCTTTGGAGTCAATAATAGTAACAGTTTAACCTCAAAGCCATTAATAAAGCTAGGCTTCGACCAATATTGAATCTAGTTGCTGGTTCCCTAACTTTAGGTAAAGGCACCGCAGATGATCCATTTAGAGCGGAATAAATAAAAAAAATAAAACAAGCAATTTATAATTAAATATATATGCTTGTTTTTTAATTATTTATTTAATTCTTCTAATATTTTATCTTTGTTTTTGAAGTTTAATTTAGCTATTTCATTTAATTTTTGAAAGCCATAAGTTTTAGCTATTTTAATCGCGGTTTCATCAACGTTTGCTCCAGCACCTTTAGGTATTTCAATATTTAATTCTTGACTTAGTTTATACATTTCTTTTAAGAAAACATAACGAGATATAATTGATGCTGCTGCAACACTTAAAACTTTATCTTCGGCTTTAGTCATAAAAGTAATATTAGTTACTTTATTTGGTGTATCTTTTAAATATTCATAATATTTTTTAGGATAAACAAATTGATCTACGACTATCTTTTTACAACTAGGTTCTTTATTAGTCATGGCATATAGAACTTTATTATGTAAGATAGCTTTAATCTTATTCATATTTAAATCATTATTCCAGTTTTTATTATACATTTCATTAGTTAAAATAAAAGTTGTATAAGGTATTTTTTTAATTATTTCAGGAGCTATTTTTTTAATTTTATCATCAGTTATTTTTTTGGAATCACGAACTCCTAATTCTGTTAAAAAACTTATATTTTCTTTAGATACATATGTTGCAGTAACAACAATAGGTCCAAAGAAATCACCAGTTCCTACTTCATCAGAACCAATTGTACTCATATTTAAAAAATAATTGCTTTCTTTTGTATCTTTTTTATCTTTACCAGTTTTAATATCAATTAGACGATTATTTTTAATTCTTTCTTCTTCTATCCAATATGAAGCTTCAATATCGGCTCCAATACCTTGAAACATTACTTTGCCAGATTCATATAGGGTTGTAACACAATCAATATCTTTTACTTGAAAAACACTGTAGGGTGGTTTATTTTCAACAAATCGATCTTGATAAAAATCTATCATTAAAGGTTTGATATTATCACTTACTTTAAATACAATAGTCATTTTATTTCCTCCTTATTAATTTTATTTGGTTAACTATTTCTTTGTTAGTTGTTTTAGCAAATGAAGTTATTTCATCATTATAAGTATCTTCTAAATTAACCCATTTTATAGAACTATTTTCATCAGGTTTAATTCTTATTTTAGCAATATCTAAATTATTAGCTATTAATAAGTAAATAACATCAAAATGAAGATGAGCTGAGACATATTTATTATTTTTATAATGGGCAGGAATTTCGGCAACTTCAATATTAATAGGAGTTTCTTGATAGGGAATAGTTTTTAATCCTGTTTCTTCTTCTACTTCTTTTATAGCTACTTCTAATAAATTAGCATCACCATCAGCATGACCACCAGGGAAAATCCAACTTTTAAAAATATTATGTTTAACGATTAATGATTTAGTAAAATCTTCATTTACAACATAAGCAGAGGCTGTTAAGTGTCCCACTAGATTATTACGCGTTAAGACATCTTCAAAATGATTTAAAAAATATAGAAATGCTTCTTTATCATGTTCTTGTTTTTCACTTAAAGGTTTAAAATTTTCAATTAATTGTTTAATATTCATTTTGCACCTCTTTAAATAATAATAGCACAGATTACTTTATTTTTCAAAAGATTTAGTATATAATATATATGGAGGATAAAAATGAATGTAGTTGATATAATAATTTTAGTTCTTTTATTAATGGGAGCTTTACAAGGCTTTAGAAAAGGAGCTATAAAAAGTTTAGTAACTTTAGTTGGTACAGTATTAGTCGTAGTTGTTGCTTATTATTTAAAAGATCCTGTTGCCGCGATTTTACTTAAGTATTTGCCATTTTTTAATTACAGTGGTTCTTTTGATGGTTTAGTAACACTTAATATTCTAGTTTATGAAGCTATTGCTTATGTTTTAGTTTTTGCAGTATTATCTAGTGTTTTAAGTCTACTTGTAAAAGTATCAGGGATAATTGAAAAATTACTTAATGCGACGATTATTTTAGGAATACCATCAAAAATATTGGGTTTCTTTCTTGGTTTAATTGAATCAATAGTATTTGGTTTTATAGTTTTATTTGTTTTATTACAATTTAATGTAACTCAAAAATGGGTAATGGATAGTAAAGTCGCAACGACCATAATTGATAAGACACCATTTATAGGAAATATGGTTAATGATACTTATAAAGCAGTAATAGAAATAAATGATTTACATGAAAAATATCAAGATAGTGATGATACTGATGCATATAATGGGGAAATACTTAAAATTATGCTTGAGAAAAAAGTTATTAAAAAAGATTTAGCCCTAACTTTAGTAGAAAATAAAAAATTAGATTTTCAAGGAGCTAAAGAAATAATTGAAAGTTATGAGGAGGAAAAATAATGGTTAAACATTTAGAAAATGAAAATTTTCGCGAAATAATTAAAGAAGGTTTATGGATTGTGGATTTTTATGCTGATTGGTGTGGACCATGCAGAATGCTTGCCCCTGTTTTAGAAGAAATTGGTGAGAATGTCTTAAAAATTAATGTCGATACCCATGAAGCTTTAGCCCAAGAATTTGGTGTTATGAGTATTCCTACTTTAATTATCTTTAAAGATGGGGAAGAAAAGCAAAAAGCAATTGGCTTTCGAACTGCAGATGATTTAAAAGAATTAATTAAAAGTATTTAAAAAAAGCTATTTTTTAGCTTTTTTTTGAAGGGCTATTTTATTGTAAATATTATGTTTAATTTTATTTGATGCTATAACAAAAGTTATGGCAGTTGCTATTAAAACACCAGCGATTATAATACTTGATAAATGCTCATCTTCATAAATATAACTCATAACTAATAATAATATCGCAGCAAGAATACTAATAATAATTAAAATATTTACCCGTTTTAAACGAATATCAATATCCGTATGTTGATAGGTATTTTGATATTCTTTTTTAATTTTTTCTTTTTCTTCTTTACTTAAAGTTTGATAATAAGTTTTTATAATAAACACCTCTTTGTAACTATATTTTAACATATTTTTTTATATTTTGGTAAAAATATTAAAATAATCTTGATATTTTAAGACTTAATTGCTTATAATTATATTAGTGATGTTATGAAAAATAAAAAAATTAATCTTACAGAAATAATTTGGTTATTTATTATAGGTTCAATATTTGGTTATATTTTAGAATGTGTTTGGTATGTTATTAAACATGGAGTATGGTTAAATAAACAAGGGTTATTATATGGACCATTTAAACCTATATATGGCATTGGTTTAGTATTAATTGTGCTTTTAATGCATAATTTTAAAGATAAAAAATTATATTTAAAATTTTTAATTGGGACTTTAATCGGGGGAGTATTTGAATATATTTGTAGTTTATTTTTAGAATATGTTTTACATACATCTACTTGGGATTATTCTACTTTTAAATATAATATTGCCGGGAGAGTATATTTGCCTTATGCTTTAATATGGGGTGTTCTAAGTATATTAGTTATTGATTATTTTTATCCTTTTTTTCAAAAAGTATTAGGAAAAATTAAACCTAAAGTTAAAAAAATTATAACTATTATTGCAACGATTTTAATTAGTTTAGATATTATTCTTACCTTTATTGTTATGAATAGATATACTAAAAGAAATATTAACCCTGATGCTAAAACAGTATTCAAAATAATTGATAAAATATATGATGATGAATATATGGAACATAAATTTCCTAAGCATATTATTATTAAAAAATAGTTGAATTTAAAAATTGGTTATATTATAATTTTTATAGGAGGGTTTTAATGATGGATGAATTAAAAAATAATGTTATTGATATAATAAATAGATATTATTCCCCAAGAAATGTTAAAGAAAATGGTATGGAATTTAATTTGATTGTGGGGAAAGATGGGTATTATTTAGGAATAATGAATGGAACATATTCTAAGAATGCTAAAGTAATGTCTTTAGTAAAATCTTTTCGTAGTAATATGCCTTTAAATGAAGAAGAATTAGAATTATTAATTGATGAATTATTAAATGATTATGATTTAGATGTTAGAGATCTTTTAATAGATAATATATCTTTAGCTTTTAATTTAAAAGAAGATAGAGAGGGACCTATATATTTAGGATTAAATATTATTCCTAGTGCTAATTATAATTTAAAAAGATATCTTTTATTTTTAATAAATAAATATTTAAAAGAATTAAGTAATACTACGTATGTATATTATTTAATTAAAAATTATAATGAACAATTTTATCATGATATAATTGAAAATATGAACAAAGAAGAATTAATCGAATTAGCTAAATCAATAAATGCTGAAACTTTAAAAGAAGCTTTTCAGTCAGTAAAGTATCAAGATTTAGGATATAAAAAAGAAGAAGATTTAAAACGAATTTTAAGCTTGCAATAAATGAGATCTTAAGATATAATACCATTTACAGGTGAAAAAAATGACTAATAATTTAGAATTATGCTTTTTTATAGATAGTACTTGGTATGGAATTAAATCATTAAATAAAGAAAGTAATTTAGGGTTTAAATATAGACAAATGGCAAATATTATGAATCCAGATATGATAATTAGAATAATAAATGAATTATTAAGTAATTATCAATTACAAGATTTTAAATATGATTTAAAAGAAATTAAATTATATTTTAGTAATAATATTATTTTAACTTTAAAACAATTAGTTAAAAATAAAGATAATTTATTAAAGAAATATTTAAAAATAATTGTAGATAAATATGAAGTACAAATATTAAAAACTAATTATTTAAAAGTCTTAATTCATAATTATAATGAACAATTATTTAAAGAAAAAATAGCTAAAATGTCGAGAGAAGAAATATTAAATTTAATAAATACTTTAAATGAGGAAGAATTAATAAATTTAATTAGTCATAATTATTTAGTCTTTAAAATATCGAATGAAGGTATTAATGTAAATAAATTATTAAAAATATAAAAAGCTCTAATGAGCTTTTTTATTTAGGTTAGTAATGGCATTATTTATTTTAGTAATATCTATTGTATTTTTAATTTCGGTATTAGTAACATGATATTTATTTTTTAAATTATTTAAAAGATTAATCGTATTAGCAATATTATCTTTATTTAATTTATTATTTTGATAATAAGATTCTAATTTTTGAAAATCTTTAAAAAAGGTTGGGGTATATTTAACCATGATAAGATTAGTTCCACTGTTGAGGGCTTTTTTAAATAATTTAGGTTTTGAAAATAGTTTTAATAAACCCATATCTAAATCATCAGTTATAGTAAGATTATGATAATTTAGTTCTTCATGCAGATATTTATTGATTTTTTTAGATATAGATGAAGGACAAAAGCCAAATTTAGGAATAATAAAATGTCCTATCATAATAAGATCAATATCATTATTAATAGCACTTTGAAAAGGTTTTATATCTTCTTTAAATAAACGTTTAGTATTGGTTATTAAAGGAAGAAAGTGATGGGTATTAATATTAGTGGCACCATGACCAGGGAAGTGTTTTACAACTGGAATAACATCATGACTCTTCATTTCCTTAATATAAACTGTACTATTTTTAATAACATCTTCATAATTACTACTAAAAGCTCTATCACCGATAGGGTGATTATCACTAAATCTTTTAATATCAATTACGGGCGCAAAATTAATATTAATTCCTGTTGCTTGTAAAATTGTGCCTATAAGACGCGCATATTCTTTAGTATTATCTAAATCATAACTTAATGAATTAGGACTTTTTAAATTAATAAAATCATTGGGTAAGCGATTGACACGATAACCTTCTTCATCAATACAGATTAAAACTTCGTAATTAGCTATTTTACTTAAAGCTTTAATATAATTAATTAGTTCTAACATTTCCTCATAATTTTTATATAAATTTTTATATAAAGTAAGACCTCCCACATGATATTTGGTTATAAGTGTTTTAATAATATTATGGTCTTTAGTATTTAGACCGACAATAAATATTTGTCCTAACATATAATCACCTTTGAATTTATTATAGCACAAAAAATAAGATATTGTATTTTTTTTATATTTCACGTATAATTAAATAAAGGAAGTGAAGTAGTATATATGTGGGTTTTATGGTTAATTATCATCTTTGTTTTAACAGTATTAGAAGTATCAACCGTAAATTTAGTTAGTGTTTGGTTTATTGCTAGTGCATTAGGTAGTTTAATTTGTTCATTTTTTATTGATTCCTTTTATTTACAATTTGCTATCTTTGTATGTTTAGGTTTAGTTTTAATGCTTATTACAAGACCAATATTAATTAAAAAAATGGTTAAAAAGCCAGAAGAAACAAATGCTAGAAGAGTAATAGGAATGAAAGCTTTAGTAACTGAAGATATTAAGAAAAATATGGTTGGGGAAGTAAAAGTTGATGGTAAAAGATGGAGTGCTATTAGCAAAGAAGAATTTAAAAGTGGGGATTATGTGATTGTTGAAGCCATCGAGGGCGTTAAACTCGTAGTTAGGAAGGATGAATAAATTATGTCATTTTTAATCGCGTTATTAATATTAATTATTATTATTGTTATACCAAATATTAAGATAGTACCTCAAGCTAAAGCTTATGTTATAGAAAGGTTAGGCAGTTATTATACAACTTGGCAAAATGGGTTGCATGTTAAAATTCCATTTGTTGATCGCATTGCTAAAGTTGTTAGTTTAAAAGAAACAGTAAAAGATTTTGCTCCTCAACCTGTTATTACCAAAGATAATGTTACAATGCAAATAGATACAGTTGTATATTATCAAATTACGGATCCTAAACTTTATACTTATGGGGTTGATATGCCT
>CANROL010000048.1 GCA_947632255.1 uncultured Bacilli bacterium | reverse complement strand
TTGATGCGAATGGTATAGTTAATGTTACAGCAAAAGACTTAGGAACTAATAAAGAACAATCAATTACTATTACTTCTTCAACTAATTTAAGTGATGAAGAAATTGATAAAATGATGAAGGAAGCCGAAGCTAATAAAGAAGCTGATGAAAAACGGAAAGCCGAAGCCGAAGTTCGTAATGAAGCTGATAGTATGTTATTCCAAACTGAAAAAGCTTTACAAGATTTAGGTGATAAAGTTGATGCTGCGGATAAAAAAGAAGCTGAAGATAAAATGGTGGATTTAAGAAAAGCTTTAGAGGGAACAGATACTGATGATATTAAAAATAAAACTCAAGCTTTAAATGATGTGGCAATGAAATTAGCTACTAAAGTATATGAACAAGCATCTAAAGAACAAGCAAATAGCACTAATAATGAAGCTGATGCTAAAGACAATAATAATATCGATGATGTTGCTGAAGCTAATTATGAAGAAAAATAAGATAAAGTTCTAGGAAACTAGAACTTCTCTTAAGTTAGAAAGGAATTTTTATGGGACAACCACGTACTAGCTATAATGCTAAATATAAATGGCATACAACTGATTTATATAAAGATTATAAAGAATTTGATACTGAATATCAACGTTTAGATAATGATTTAGCTTTATATTCTAAATATGAAAATCATATCTTAGATAATGCTCAAACTTTATGGCAATTTTTAGAATTTGATACTAAATTTAGTCGTGATTTAGAACAATTATTTATTTATGCTCATTTAAAAAATGATGAAGATACGACGAATACTCTAAATCAAGCTTTATATAATAAAACTTATCTTTTATATCAAAAATATGTAGCGACAACTTCTTTTGTGGCACCAGAAATATTAAAAGCAGATTATAAAGTTATAGCAAATTATATTAAAGATAATCCAAAGTTAAATGTTTATGAAAGAATGTTAAAAGAAAGTTTTAAATTAAAAAAATATACTTTAAGTAATAAAGAAGAATATATTATATCTAATTTAATTGGTTCTCTTAATACACCTAGTGAAGTCTTTGATTTACTTACGGATGCTGATTTAAAGTTTGACAAAATTAAAAATGAAGAAGGTAAATTAGAAGAACTAACGGAAAAGAATTATCATGAATTTATGATATCAACTGATCGCAATGTCCGGAGGCGAGCTTTTAAAACTTTAT
Organism: uncultured Bacilli bacterium; assembly: GCA_947632255.1. Lineage (GTDB taxonomy): Bacteria > Bacillota_I > Bacilli_A > RF39 > UBA660 > Caccenecus. The sequence continues at coordinate 6,689 of CANROL010000048.1, read as the reverse complement.
ATAAAACTTATGCTAACTTTAAAAATACTTATGCGGCTTTATTAATGGGGGAAGTTAAAAATAATAATAAAATAGCTCTATTAAGAGGTTATAAAAGTGCGAGAGCTTCTTCTTTATATCATAATGATATTCCGGAAGATATTTATGTTAATTTAATAAAAACTGTTAAAGAAAATGTCTATAAATTAGATAAATTTTGGGCTTTAAAGAAAAAAATCTTAAAATTAAAAGATTTACATATCTATGATACTTCTACTCCTATAATAAAAAAGGTGAAACAAAAATATAGTGAAGAAGAAGCTAAAAATTTAATTCTTGATGCTTTAAAAGTATTAGGTAATGATTATATAACTAATTTAAATAAAGCTTTTAATGAAGGTTGGATTGATTATCCCGCGAATATAGGAAAGAGAAATGGGGCTTATTGTACAGCTTGTTATAATGTTCATCCTTTTGTTTTATTAAGCTTTGATGGTACTTTAAATAGTGTTTCTACTTTAGCTCATGAACTCGGTCATGCCATGCATTATTACTATGCAATAAAAAATCAAAGTTATCAAGATTATGGTTATTCAATTTTTGTTGCTGAAGTAGCGAGTCAAGTAAATCAAATATTACTTAGTAAATATTTAATTAATAAGACAAATGATATAGAACTAAAAAAATATTTACTTGATGATTTAATTCAAGATTTTAAAGCTACTATTTATAGACAAACTATGTTTGCCGAATTTGAATACTTGATCCATGAAGAAGATCAAAAAGGTACTCCTTTAACTCATGAAGATTTAGAGAATATCTATTATAAATTAAACCAAGAATATTATGGTAAAAATGTTGTTATAGATGAAGAAATTAAATATGAATGGGCTCGTATTCCACATTTTTATATGAATTTTTATGTTTATCAATATGCTACAGCTTATGCATCAGCGATTAAAATAGCCATGGATATTTTAAATAAGAAAGATGATATTATAAATAAATATTTAAAATTTTTAAGTTTAGGTTGCTCTATTGATCCAATAGCTTCTTTAAAAGTTGTAGGAATAGATATGAATAAACCAGATACTTTAGAAGAAGCTATGAATTATTTTGATGGTTTAATTACTGATTTAGAAAAATTAATAAAATAGAGGTGTAAAACAATGAATAAAAAAGATTATTATGAAGTATTGGGTGTTTCTAAAAATGCTACGGATGAAGAAATAAAAAGAGCATTTAGAAAACTAGCTAAAGAATATCACCCAGATAATAAACAAACAGGGGATGAAGCTAAATTTAAAGAAGTTGGTGAAGCTTATGCTATCTTATCTGATCCTAATAAAAGGAAACAATATGATCAATTTGGCCATCAAGCATTCACCAATAATGGAGGAGCTAATTACAGTGGTTTTAGTGCTGAGGATATTGATTTAAGTGATATTATTGATGAATTATTTAGAGGCAGTGGCTTCCATGGTTTCTCTAATTTTGGTAATTTTGGTGGTTCTCAAAGTTCTAAAAGACCACGTAAAGGGGAAGATAGTTTAGTAAATATCAACTTAACTTTTGAAGAAGCCGTCTTTGGTTGTAAAAAAAATATTACTTTAGATTTAAATGAAGTATGTAGTAAATGTCATGGGGAAGGTGGTTTTAATTCCTCAACTTGTCCTACTTGTAATGGGACTGGCCATGTAATCGGGGAACAAAGAACTTTATTTGGGGTTTTTCAAACTCAAACTACTTGTTCTACTTGCCGAGGAACTGGCCAAATCTTAAAAGATGTTTGTGATAAATGTAATGGTCGGGGTAGTGTTCGTTCTAAAAAAGATATTGAAGTTACTATTCCCGAAGGCGTTGATACGGGCTATCAATTAAGAATAACTGGTAAAGGTTCTGCCGGCATAAATGGAGGACCTAATGGGGATATTTATTTAGAATTTAAAGTAAAAGATCATGAATTATTTGAAAGAAAAGAAGAAGATATTTATTTACATGTTCCTCTTACAATTACCGAAGCTATTTTAGGTACTAAAAAAGAAGTACCAACATTAACTGGTAATGTTATCTTAGAAGTAAAACCAGGTACCCAACCTAATGAAATGGTTAAATTAAGAGGTAAAGGAGTTAAAAAAGTAAATGGCATTGGAAAAGGGACTATGTATATTATTTTTGATGTAGTAATACCAGATAGATTAAGTATGTCTCAAAAGAAATTAATTAAAGAATTAGCTACTACTTCTTTAGATGATGATCCTAAATTTAAAAAATTTAATAAATATATTTAGCACTTTTAGTGCTTTTTATATTGTAAAATTTACTTTTAGATTGGTATTTTAAATTGACATTTAATTTAAAAAAAATTATACTTAAATAAAGAAGGATATTTATGCAAAAAAAATATAAAAGAATATTATTATTTTTAGGAATGCTTATATTATTAGTTATTGTAATTGGGGTAGCTTATTTATTTTATGATAAAATAAGCGCGGGTACTAAAGTAGAAGTAGTAGAAGAATTATCAATAAATTATTTAGATGGAAATAATATAAATGGGAATAAAATATATAATTTTTCAATTACTAATAATGGGGAAAATGATATATATTATGAATTATTAATGAATAATTTAAAAAATTATGAAAATAAAGTATTATATTCTTTATCTTCTAATGAAGCTAATATAGATTATAGTAATAGTAAATTTGATACTAATACAAATATTATTGCTAGTAATATTTTAATAAGTAAAGGAACTACTCAATATTTTAAAATATATTTAATTAATAATGAAATGACTTCTTTTGATTTAAAAGTTAGAAAAACAATTGATTCTAAAGAATATTTTTATAGTACGATTTTAAAAAATAATGAAGTAAGTAAAAATGCTACAACTAAAGTAGGTAGTGAGATTGCTAATGATGCTGAAGGTTTAATTGAAGATTTAGATGATTATGGTATAACTTATTATTTTCGAGGTAAAGTAGATAATAATTATGTTTCTTTTGCCGATGATTTATGGCGGATTGTGCGCATAAATGGGGATGGGACTGTTCGTTTAATACTAGATAATACTTTAACAGAATTAAGTAGTTATCATAATAAATATGAAAATTATGAAGATTTAGAAAATACTAGTTATATGGATATTTTAAATAATTATTATAATACTTATTTAATGGATTATGATTCTTATATTAGTAGTTCTAAATTTTGTCAAGAAGTAGAGAAAAATGATAATAAAACTTATAATGCTTATACAAGAATATATACAAATAAAATACCGGCTTTTAATTGTTTTGGTTCGGTTATTAATAAAAAAATTGGTTTAATAAGTGCGGATGAAGTAATATATGCTGGTGGTCTTTTTGGACAAGATAACACTAATTATTATTTATATAATAAAGATATTACGGGTTCATGGTGGACTTCTAATTTAGCTACTTTTAGTGATAGTGATTTTAATCCAATTTTAGTTAATAGTAAAGGTGCTTTAGCAAATAATACATCTGGTTTAACTTATGAATATTTAAGACCGGTTATTAATTTAAATCGCAAAGTTATGGCAACAGGAACAGGAACAATTAATGATCCATATAATTTAGCTTTGTAAATTAAACGTATATTAATTGTAAATAAGATATAAATACTTTATCTTTAAGTAATTATTTGATAAAATAGATTTAGTGAGGTGGAATAGATGAATGTTTTAAGTGATATTGTAGCTTTTATTAAAGCATTAACATTCATGGATTTTGTCTTTTTTGGGGCAGTAGTAGTTCTAATGCTTTTAGTAATTATTTTAATATATTTTTTAAAAGAAAATGAAATAGATATAGAAGAGGTAATAGATAAACCAAATAAAGAAGAAGATAGTCCCCTTTGGGATTTAAAAACGATTACTGAAGCATTAAATAATAAAGAAGTAGAAAATAATTTTTTAAATAATTATGAAAATGAACAAGAAGAAAAAGCTATTATAAGTTATGATGAATTAGTTAAACGTAAAGCAGATTTTGCTCTTAATTATAGTGAAGAAGAAAATATTACTGATGATTTAACTATTAAGAAAGTTGATTTAGATAATTTAGTAAATAAAAATGTGGAAGAAGTACCTAATTTAAAAGTACAAATTATATCTTATGAAAAAGAAGAAGCTTTTTTAGAAGCTTTAAAAGCTTTACAAGAATTACTTAATTAATTTAGATGGGGGTAGGAAATATGAAGTTTAAAATTATTACTTTAGGTTGTAAAGTAAATGCTTATGAAAGTGAATTTATGCAAGAAGCATTATTAAGCGCGGGTTATATGTTAGATCAAGATAATCCAGATATAATTATTATTAATACTTGTAGTGTTACTAATAATGCAGATGTTAAATCTTTAAAAATGGTGAGAAGATTAAAAAAAGAAAATCCTAATAGTATTATGGTTGTATGTGGTTGTAGTAGTCAAAATAATCAAGATAAATATCAAAAATTAGGTATTGATATTTTACTGGGAAATCGAAAGAAAAGTGAAATAGTTAATATTATTAATAAATATTTAGAAGATAAATTACCATATTGTTATTTTACGAGTGATCGCATGCTTACTTTTGAAGATATGGAAGTAAAGAAATTTACTACGCATACAAGAGCATTTGTTAAAATAGAAGATGGTTGTAATAATTTTTGCTCTTATTGTATTATTCCATATACAAGAGGAACAATAAGATCAAAAGATTATAATAAAATATTAGAAGAAGTTAAAACTTTAGTTAATAATAAACATCAAGAAATAGTTCTTACAGGTATTCATACGGGAGCTTATAATTTTGAAGGTCATAATTTAAGTGATTTATTAAATGATTTAGCTAAAATTCCGGATTTAAAAAGAATTAGATTATCAAGTATTGAAATAACAGAATTAAATGATGATTTTTTAAATACTTTAAAGAATAATCCTAAAATTTGTAATCATTTACATATACCTTTACAAAGTGGTAGTGATAAAATCTTAAAAATTATGAATCGTAAATATGATAAAGCTTACTATAGAAATAAAATCGAAGAGATTAGAAAAATAAGACCAGGAATTGCTATTACAACAGATGCTATAGTAGGACATCCTTATGAAGATGATAATGATTTTTTAGAATATTTAGATTTTTGTAGGGAAATAAATTTTGCTAAAATACATGTTTTTCCTTATTCTAAAAGAGATGGTACTAAAGCGGCTTTAATGCCCCAAGTGGATAATAAAATAAAAAAAGAAAGAACTAAAGCTTTGTTAGCTTTATCTTTAGAATTGGAAAATAAATATTTTAATAATTATTTAAATCAAGAAGTGGAAGTTTTAACAGAAGAAATTATAGATGGCTATGTAGTAGGGCATACATCTAATTATTTAAAAGTATATTTAAAAGATGATTTATTATTAAATAAATTTTATACTTGTAAAATTAATTTAATTAAAGATGGAATAATATATGGGGAAGTTATTAAATGTCAAATTAATTCTTAAAAAAGTAAGTAAAGTAAAAAAGTGGTTTAATTCCACTTTTTACATATTACAAAATTCTTCAAGGAATTAGCACCATATCAACATGATGAGGTGCTTTATCGTTCAAAACAAATAGGATTTGAGAAGCACCATTAGGTGTCTCTTTTCTTTTGCTATTTAAATTATATAATAAATTTATATAAAAAGCAAATATTAAAAATAATTAAAATTAACTAAAAAGATATTGTATAAATAATATAAGTTATGATACAATAATAATACCTAGAAGATTAGTCTATTTAACATAAAACCGACTATGAGATAATTTAGGGAGAATAATTACATATGGAGTTGAATGCTGGTCTTAGATTTGCCAGAATCCAGAAGTATGTATGTTTCTTACCACCTGCGGCGGCGCGGGATTTTATCGAAAAATAGACTATCTATCTGGGTTTTTATTTGGTAAAATATAAGTGGTGAGATATATGGATGAAAGAATACTTGCTTTAATTTCTAAAGAAGAATTAGATATAATAAAGAATAAAAAAATACTTTTAGTAGGTGTTGGGGGTGTAGGTGGTTTTGTTTTAGAAGCTTTAGTAAGAAGTGGTTTTAGTAATATTACTATTGTTGATGGGGATATAATTGATATATCTAATTTAAATAGACAAATTATTACAAATATAAATAATATAGGGTTATCTAAAGTATTAGAAGCTAAAAAAAGAGCTATTAATATTAATAAAAATATTAGTATTAAAACAATAGATATATTTTTAACTAAAGATAATTTTAATAATTATATAAATGAAGAATATGATTATATAATTGATGCTTGTGATGATATTAATATTAAAGTATTATTAATTAAGTACGCTAAAGAACATAATATTAAAATTATTACTTGTTTGGGGACTGGAAAGAAATTAGATGCGAGATATTTAGAAGTTACTACTTTAAATAAAACATTTAATGATCCTTTAGCTAAAAAATTAAGATATTTATTAAGAAAAGAAAATATATCTTTAAATATTCCTGTTGTATTTAGTAAAGAAGTTGCTAGAGATACGCATAATATAATTGGAAGTGTAATATTTGTTCCAAGTGGAGCCGGAATATTAATTGCAAATAAAATATTTTTAGATGGAATAAATTCCTTTGTTAAATAAAGTGTGAAAAATAAGGCAATTTTAATAGGTTTAAAAAAAGAGAACGCACCGAAA
>CANROL010000047.1 GCA_947632255.1 uncultured Bacilli bacterium | reverse complement strand
CTTCATATTGAAATAGATTATAATACAGGTAATAAAACAACCAATATTTTTTATTGTAAGCCTTATGCTTCTTATCAAAAACCAAATATTGAACATAATCATGAATATATAAGAAGAGTATTTCCTAAAAAAGTATCTTTAGATAATCTTACTGAAGAACAAGTTCAAAAATTAGAGGAAACAATTAATAATATTCCTAGAGAAAAATTAGGTGGTAAATCACCTTATGAAAAAACTTTAGAAAAATATCCTTTATTATTAAAAAAACTTAATTATCAATATATTAATCCAGATGATGTTTCTTTAACTATAGAAAGTATTTTAGGTGGTAAATAATGTATCCAGATATTGACTATATTAATGAAATAGTTTTTTATTCTTTTGAAATATTTAAAAAAGTTAGAAAAAGAAAACAACTTAATGATGTAGTTGTAAACGAAATGATTAGTTTAGCCATTTCTCTACTTAATATTTTAGAACTTTATCTAAATGATGAATCTGATTATTTGTCAATGAAAAAACAGAAGATCCCATCTTCCGTTTCTTCATTGACAAATAAGCCAACATTATCTTTTACTCTCATTTATGTAGAGAACAACGCAATTGTGCGGGAACTTAGTCGTGAAAAGGCTAAATTACGTGCACTTTTTAGTGTGTCCAAATTTTTTTGGAACAAATATATAATATCAAAAATTTTATTTTTTGCAAGTATTATTATTAAATTTTTGCTTATTTTATGGGAATTTATTCTCTAAATCTTTTATTTGGCTTAATTCGTGCACTTTCAATTTAATTTAATCTAAAAACCTTGAAATATTAAATTCCAAGGTTTAATTTACTTTTATTTATTACCAACCAAAGTCATATATGTCATTATAACGATCATTTACTTTAATATCTTTATAAACATCACTTAATAATGAACCTAATAATAGAACACTTACGATTACAGATATTACTGCATAAACAACTGTTAAAGTAGTTAAAGCATAAGCTTGATGATTTTCTTTTATTTTTGTAAGTCTAACAAATCCTACAATAAAGTTAAACACACAAATTAGAGAAATTACAACACCAATAATTGCTCCTAAACCACTTAAAATATTTACAGCATAAAGTAAAGCCATTAATAAATTAGATACAATAGTAGGTGCCATACTTGTTGCATATAAACTAATGCATTTTTTATAACTTAAAGACTCACCTTTAAATATTTTATTAGTTAAGAATGCTACTGTAATTGGGATAAATGCTACAATAAAATTAATTAATGTAACATAAATAAATACTTTAAAATATGGAATAGATACAGCATCATTAATATTAAAATCGGCAAATGAACCAATAGATGCAATAATTGATTTAAAACCACCCATGACATAAAGACCAACAGTAATTGCCATTACTACTAATAATAGCATTCCCATTTTCATATCATGTTCTTCAACTTCTTCATCAACAGTTGATGCTGGATGAACAAACATATTTTTAATTGTATTTAGGAAATGTAATCCTAATTCTTTTAAATCACCTGTATTAATTGTAATACTAGAACCAGTTGCTTTAGGAGCTTCTTTAGCAGTACAATCACATACTTCGCCTTCTTTTAATTCCTTTCCACAATTTTTACAAAATCTTTTTTCTACTACAACTTCTTCTGTTGCAGTTTTAGTTTTTCTTTCAGCCATAATACTCACACTCCTTCTAAAATCTATTTATATAAATATGGCTCAACTAAATATAGATAAAAATTCTCACTCCAACTTGTTTCATCAGTTGTTTGGAATTCTATTTTTAAATCATCAACATCAGTTACATCAATATTAATATCCGGATTAAATTCATTAGCTTTCGTTATTACTTCACTACGATATAATTCTTTATCACCATTATAAATAACGATAACACCATCTAAATCTCCTCGCCAATCAGGACCAACAACTATTTTGGTAATTAATTTTTTATATTCATTATTTAAACGATATGTTCTATAAGCATTTTCCCCATCAAATTCAAAATAAACATAATTATCATATTCTACATCATTTATCTTACCACCATAACTTGATGCATAAGAATTTTTATAACCAACTAAATATTTATTTACTAATTCATCTGGTTTTTTATCTTCATATGTTTTCTTTAAACTTTCTAATTCTTTATATTCATTACTTTCTTTGTCAAATAATCCTATATTCTCATCAATAATATCTAAGCAACCATTATAATCTAAAGCAGCATCTTTCTCAGTGCAAACACTTTTAATACTACCAAGAATATTACTTAATGTTGTATTATATAAATTTTTATATTCTTCTGTTGTACTTAAATCAACATTATTACGTATTTTATTTTCTTTAATAAAATTAATTTGTTTTAAATAAGCATTTAACTTATCCGTATTAGTAGTTTTATCATCAAATACTGCCATATCTGAACTTTCTTTTAAGAAACTATCTATTTCATCTTTAACATATTCACTAATAAAACTACTAGCTTTTTTATAATAAGAATCACTTTCAATAACTCTTAAATAATAACTATATTTAGAATAATCATCTTCAGCATTAACTGCATATAAATAATTTATTTTAGAAGTATATAATTTTGATAATTCACTATTAAACTCATTATAAGTTTTACTATCTAAAATATATTCTAAACCTTTAAAATAATTATATACATCTTTTAAAGCATTACTTACTTTATCATAAGTTTTATTAAGTTCATCTTTATCTTTATATTCGGTATTAAAATTCTTAACCCAAGAAGTAATTATTTTATTACTTGTTTCATCTATTTGTTTTAATACATCTTCATTTTTCTTATTATCCGTAAGTACTTTACCAATATCTTTTAATTCAGTTGTATTATTTTTTTCATAATTATCATAGAAGCTTTTTAAACCATCTTCTACTTTCTTAACTGGATTATTAAGTAAAACTACTAAAACCACAACGGCAATAATTACCACTAATAAAGATACACTCATTAATATTTTAGCTTTTTTAGGTAATTTCTTTATTTTTGTAATTGCCTCATTTTCTACTTTCAAAGGCTCTAAAGGATTACCACATGTTGTACAAAATTTAGCATCAACCTCATTTTTAGTCCCACACTTTTCACAATACATATTTTACACTCCTTTTAACTATTAATAATTATAAAATATTTTTTTCAAAAAATAAATACTTTTTTTATTTATTTAATTCATTATTTATAATTTCAATATTATTTTTTATTTCTTCATTATTAGGATTTAATTCTAAAGCTTTATTCATATTTAGTAAAGCTTCAGGAAGTAAGCCTAAATTATAAGCAGCAACTCCCATTAATTCATAGATATAATCATTCCAAGCAAAAGCTTCATTTATATATATAGGAGCTTTTTCTTTAATTAAAAAGGCTTCTTTTAAAAGTTCATAAGCTAAATCATATTTTTTAGTATTAACATATAATTGAGCTAATTCGACATAAGATTCTCTTAAAGTTGGTTCTTCCTTTAAAGCTAATTTAAACCACATTTCCGCCTCTTTTTCTCTATTTAAAGCAATATAACAACGAGCGATAAAACGCATGGAGGCACATCTTTCGGCCTTCCATAAAGCAGTTGGTAGTTCTAAATGTTTAATTAAAGTATCTATTGCTTCATTATATTTATGATAATACATGTATTCTCGTCCTAAATAATGCATATTACGATCATCCAATGGATCTTCCTTTACACTTAGCTCTAATAAAGGAAGATAACTAGACCGCGATTTTTTTAAATCAGGATGATGATTTAAAGTAACATCCGGAACCAGGATTTCTCTTTCCCCTTTAATATTATTTAAAACTTCATGCACGGGATGATGCCAATAGTAACCTACTCTCTTATGCACTTTCGAAATATAAAAAGTAGTCGCGGGCTTACCATATTCATCAAAACTCCAATTATAATTATATTTTAATTTATCGGCTCCTTTAGCCCAAGCATCCGCAAATTTCTTGCGCCACCCATCTTCAAATGTTTCATCTAAATCGGTACAAACACATATATCGGTATCAATAGGTACCACTTCTAATGATTTATTTCGGGCAACATCAAACCGCCATGGAGTTATTTTTTCTTCTAAAACATTTACCCCTAAATTTTTTAATTTTTCTACGGTATCATCAGTAGAACCGGTATCTAAAACATATATATTATCTGCTTCACTCATCGATTTAACCCATTTTTCGACAAATTTAGCTTCATTTTTACAAATGGCATAAACACAAACTTTATACTTATTCAAAACATTATCACCTAATAAAATATATCTTTAAATATTTTTATTAGAACTAAATTTAGTTTATTTCATTAATCACCCTTTTTTTCAGGACATATATTAAAATTGAAAGGAGAAAAAAATTGAATAATAATTTACAAAGAGCTCAAAATTATATAAATTGTTATAATAAAAACCATCCTAATCAAGGATGTTGTTGCTGCTATGGACCTACAGGTCCAACGGGACCAACCGGACCTGCTGCCGCGACTATTACAGTAGGATCAACCACTACAACTGATCCTGGTACTAATGCCACAGTTGTAAATACTGGTACAAGTTCTAATGCTATATTACAATTTACAATTCCTCAAGGACCAACCGGACCTACTGGTATGGAAGGATTACCAGGCCCAACAGGACCAACCGGATCTACAGGGCCAACTGGACCTACTGGACCTACAGGTGCCACTGGTGAAGCTGGACCTCAAGGGGAAGTTGGACCAGCCATAGCTCTAAGTATTGGTGATGTTGAATCAGTTCCTTATGATGATGGAGCAACTGCAACAATTACCCCAACTCCTGGTGTTGATAATGCTTATGAATTAAACTTAAATATTCCTTATGGCGCAACTGGACCAGCGATAACTCTTACTGCCACAGCAACTTCAGTTCCATATGAAACAGGAGCATCAGCTTCAGTTGTTAGTGCCGGTGATAATGCCTATACACTAAACATCCAAGTTCCATATGGTCCAACAGGACCAGCCAATGGACTTGCTGCCTATGGTGGATTATATAATAATGGTACTCAAAATGTTTCAACAACTGGTTCAGGAAATGCAATTCAAGTTGGTTTAGATACCGCGATGCCAGTTTTAAATACAACCGCAACTGGGAATGTCGTTACAGTTGATGAAGCCGGAACTTATAAAATAAGTTATGCTATGTCTGTTACTCCAGGCCAAGCTGGAACAATTGAGACTTATGTCCAAGCTGCAGGAACTGAACTTCCTGAAAGTACTTTAACTTATACTAATGCCACTGCTAGTACACCATTTAATTCTAGTAATTCTGTAATTGCCAATTTACAAGCTAGTGATACCGTTGGTTTATATTTAGAGTCAAGCGCTACCGATACTGTTGCAGTAAGTAATGCTACTCTTACCGTTGAAAAAATAAGTACAGGCACTCCAGCTGCTTAAAAAAAATACCCACGGGTATTTTTTTAATTCTTAAGCATTAAAGAGTGATGACTTAATCAGTCATGCCTTTTTAGGTGTTCCATCTTGATTTCTATTTTCATATAAGTTAATATTTCCCTCATATCCTTGTTGTAATAAAAGTTCTCAATTAAATATTTTTTACAGTTAGTTTAATTTATAAATCTTAATAATGTTCCTTTTTTTAGGAAAATATGTTATAATTCCTTATGAAAGGAACATTGAATATGAATTATGAAGAGCAAATTTTAAATATATTAAGGGAAAAAAAAATTATAACTACCGATGAAATAACTAAATTAAATATCCCAAAAGTTGCTTTAACAAGACTTATAGAAAAGAATAAAATTAAAAGAGTTAAACGGGGTGTATATATTTTACCAAATTCATTTGGAGATGAATATTATACACTATTACGTGGAGTAAATGATGCAATTTATTCTTATTTTACAGCTTTATATTTTCATGATTTATGTGAAAGAGTACCACTAAAATATGACATTACAGTTAAAAGAAATTATGGAGGAACTTTAATAAAAAACGAAAATGTTAATTTACATTACGTAGATGAAAATATACTTAATTTGGGAAGAATAAAAATAAAAAGCCCTCAAGGTCAAGAAATAGAATGTTATGATATTGAAAGATGTTTATGTGATTTAATTAAAGATAAAGATAATCTTTATTTTGAATATGTTAAATATGCTTTTGTAAAATACTATCGAGAAGAAAAACATAATACTTTTAAATTATATAAATATGCAAAATTAATGGGTATAGAAAAACAAATACATGAATTTATGGAGGCATTGTTATGAATAGTGAAAGTTTAAAAGCCAAGATTAACAATCGAGCCAAAAAAAATCAAGTTATGCCCCAAGATTTAATGCAAATGTATTTTTTTGAAAGGCTATTATATAGAATTTCCATCAGTAAATATAAAAATAATTTTATCCTAAAAGGTGGCTTATTACTTTCGGCTTTATTTGGTGATGAAAGAAGAACCACTCAAGATATGGATACAATGATAAAAGGTATTGAGATAAAAAGAGAAACATTGAATAATATTTTAGAAGAAATTATTAATCTTGATGGTAATGATGGCATAGATTTTAAAATTTTAAAAACAAATGATATTAGAATACAAGACAAATACGGTGGAACTAGAATATCAATTTTAGGAGTAAAAGAAGAATTAAAAGTTAATTTAAAAATTGATATTACTACAAAAGATCCTATCGTGCCTAGAGAAATTAATTTTAAATATAAAAGTATGTTTGACGATACCTACATTAATATTATGGTATTTACTAAAGAAAGTATTATAGCTGAAAAATTTCAAACTTTAATAGAAGATACTGAAAGTGATACTAGAGCTAAAGATTTCTATGATTTATATATGCTAATGAATGAAGATATAAATAAAGAGAATTTAAAAAAAGCTATTATAAACACTTTTAATAGACGAGAAACAAATTATCTATTAAAAGAAATTAAAGAACGTTATAATGTAATTTCTAATAGTGATATTTTAAAATCTTATTGGAATAATTTTATAAAAAGCCATATTTATGCTTCTGAAATTAGTTATAATTCTATTATTGATAAAATTGAAGAAATTGTTAACTCAATAGCGGATATTATTGTTTAAATAAAATAAATGTTAATATTGTTATCAATAAGTTGTCAAAAAATATTTGACAACTTATTTTCTTTAAATTCACTTGTTTTTTATATTAAATAATTCTGTATTACTATTTCCATAAACAATGATATAATAATATAAATTTTTTGTAACAAAGCAAAAAGATAAAAGTATAACTATTGAACGAGATAAAAAAAAGGATACTGATTTTGAAAATATTTATGCAAAGTATTACCAAAGTGTTTATTGATATTTATTTAATGAACATATAAAAAATACATTAGAACAGCCATATAGTAATACTTGTAAGTTAATAAAAAGAGTTGCATATGGTTATAGAAATTTTAATAATTTTAAAGCTAAAATATTAATTGTTACTAATATTTTTAGAAAATTAAAAAAGAGTAATGATTTTTAATTCATCACTCCTTAATCTTTAAGAACCTTTTTATTCATCTAATTCTTGATCTTCATAATTTTCTGGTTCGTTTTCTCTTAACCATTCTTCTGGTGCAATTCCACTTTTTTTACAATCTTCTATTTCATCATCAGTTAAACCTAAATTACGACAATCTTCTAAAAATAAATCATCATCTTTTTTATCATTTAAAAGACTACTCCAAAATCCCATTATAAACCTCCCCCAGTTCCAAAGGAATCTAATTCTTCTTGTGTAACTACAATATTTATTCTAAGTCTTCTATTACCACATATAAATAACGCTTCCCCTTGATTATAGTATTTAATACTATCTTTTTCTGATTCATTTAAATCAATTAATTGGGCTAAATCATCAACAGCTTGTTTTCTAAGCCCCATTACCACATAATATGAAGCATTATCAAATATTGCTTTACCATGAACAATCATATTCGGGGCCGCAAAATCTGTTGGTTGTTGCGTAATAATAATTGTTCCTGTATTATATTTTCTTGATCTTCTTTGAATTTGCGCTAAGAACT